>JBLIOB010000086.1:0-15276 GCA_047639575.1 Parvicellaceae bacterium | reverse complement strand
GTTCTGTATCAAATTGCAAAACCAAGTTATTCAGTTCAAGATTAACTAAATTTATAGCTTAAGTCATCTTTTATTAATCTGTTTAATATGAATATTAAATCAATCCTTATCGTCTTTGGAGTTTTGAGTGTAATTGTTTCTTGTACAAATGATTCTGGTGTGCACGCTCCAGTTGCAAACGAAGAAATTGAAGAATCCGACATAATTCCAACTTTGGTCGATTCAATTAAACCGTTGTTTGGCTTGTGGCAATTGGCAATTAAAGAAGAATCTGGATGGAAAAAGGTGATTTCTGAACAGCACTTTGGTATTGAATTCTCAAACTCTATGGGTAGACCTAAAACACCAAGGATTATTCTTACAACTCTATACGGAATTAGCGAGAATCATGAAATATTAAATATTAACTGGCTTACGGACACCAGTTTTGTTTTAAACTGTAATAAGGACGATGGAGTTGAAGCAATTTTACACCCTACCTGGGCAGGTGATAATATTCCAGTAATTGAGATTATAAACAGCAACAAAATTCAAGACTTATTTCAAGAAATGACGGGCAATGGGTCAACTTTATATAAAATGATCTTTTACCAATCAATTTCAGGTAAAAGACCTTCTTTTCTAGACCCAAAAGACAAAATTGCCGTAGACTATTCTCTAGAGCTAAATAGTTAAGCCAATATTGAAGGAAATAGATCGAAGGTCTCGGACGCTGCAATTTTACGTTTCAGCGATCGAATTACTGAGGTTTAAAAAAAACAAGAATAATTGAAAGTGCAACTAATTAAAGTCAATTAACTTTACTTGCGCTGGAGCTTTTTAAAAATGCATTCTCTGCTTTTCTCGTGGTAGAGCGACAGGATCTTTTGGAATAAATTCAATATCCACTTGCTCAACTTTTCCTTCTGGAGTTATCTTAAGCATGATCGATTGATACGGTTTGAATTCAAGTTTTTGAAAAATTGTATTTCCATTCACGGTTAAAGTTAAATCTCGAAATACCGATTGACCCATAAAAGATTGACCGCAGTACACTGGATAAACTAAGTCTTTGGAGATTGGTTGAGCGAAGAATATATAATGGGTCCCATCCTGCTCTACCCTGCACCAGTATTCAGGTAAACTATCTCCAGCAACGAGCGGTGCATGATCAACAACTTGATCTAAGTAATCAGATACATTGGTTAAAGCCATTAGCTCATCTAGTAATTTCGAATAGTCCTTAGATTTTGATTTCCCCGGTTGTTTTACCAAATCTTTAATACAAACTGGAAGCCCTTGTTTCGCTAGTTCTAGAATTCTAGTTAAGGCTCTGACATCCATATAATCTACCTGAATATATAAAACTGAAAATTCAGCATCCCCTACTTTGAGTTTTTCATTTTCATAAACAGCTTGTTCTAAAAAATGTCTGTTTATCCATAATGGATGATACCCTTCTAATTCAAACGCAGGATCTATATATCTTAATTCGTACTCTCCCCAAACCCAAACTCGCTGTCTTTCCGGTGGATAAGCTCCTTTCATAATTCCATCTTCATGTGGAATATAAACAGCCACATCACTGTATGTTCCCCCCTTTTGCATTAGGCCAGAAACCCGCTCTATGTATGAATTAAAAGCAGGTAATTCAGGTTCCAAACTTCCTCCTGGTCCAAAGTAAGTTGTAGCAAAAAAGTCGATACTATCTACTCCTTTTGGATTGTAAGGCATTCCGTGATAAATGTGGTGATTTACCCCTTGTGCAAACATAGCATCAGCTACTAATTTCAAATCAGCCGTTTGCTCTTTCCTTAAATAAGTGGCAGGGAAACCATACATGCAAGTAAAAGTTTCACTTGAAACCAAAGGCTTAGAAGCCAAACATGCAGAAGAAGTAACGATTCTGGAATAATTTGGATTATTGAGCATAGCCTCTGTTTCAGGTATGTCAACTAAGCTATAGGTTGTCATTACGTCCGTTGGAGAGGCCAAACATTGAACTCTTGACCAAGCTCCAAGTTCTTTACACTTCTTTACAAAAGGTTTGTAAAACCCGCTCGTAACGTATTCATCTAAGTGCATCATATAATCATATCGGACATCTGGAAATGAATCTAAGCCTTCGTCCATAAAAGGAATGATATCATAGCCAAATTGCTTTTCAAATGAATTTTCGAATCCTGCAGTCCAGATTTTATTAGTGGCATTTAACTTAATCTCCCATGAGTCGGTAAAGAAAGAAGATTTGGTGCCTTTTAATGCTTCTGCTAAGGCTTTGCCAATAGGATTAGAAAACTGCTTAAAGGCGTTGCTGTCTAGATGATTGATTACAACTTGCGTATCTGGCCAGCTCCAAGCAAATGTAAGAAGTTGTTCAAATGTACTGTCTCCATATATTTTAGAAGCGTGCTCAGGGCCAATATTGCTCCCAGCAACTGGCCAAGCACTGCCAAATGAAAAGTCACATGCAATTCCAATTGAATCGGCATATCTCTTAGTGAATCCAACAATTTCAGACCACTCTTCACTTAACCATTCTTGAGCGCTGGTGTCTTTTTGATAATGCCGATTATAACTTCGAGCATACATTGCATCATATCTGTATAATGGATACACCCAGGCAATTTCGACTCCACCGAAGTTGTTTCTTTTCGCCCAATCAAGCTGACTTCTAACATCTGGTTTTTTAATTTCGGTTGCAAACCACCACCATCTCGTGCCTGGCTTTGAGTTAGGATAAAAGGAAACTGCTTCAACTAACGCATCATCGGTAGTACTTGTGCTTTCATCTTGGCCACAGTTGGTCAGCATTATCATTATTAAGGTTGCTGCAATTAAAAAGTATGCTGATTTCATTGCCCGAAAAATAAGCATTATTGTAAGATTGACAAGGCATCAATCCACTACCGCTGCGCATAATGGTAAAAACCCTTTTTACCATGTAATTAGAAAACTATCTTTACTTCGTGAAAAAGAACCTCAGGCGAGTCTTTATTATTTTCTTGTGTATCTCCGTAGGTTGGACTCTGGGCTATCTCCGCTTGCCGTATATCGAAAACAAACAAGCTTATTGGATTGGGTTTTTGGCATGTTTAGTTATAGTTCTACTGCTCATTTCATTGCTTTATATCTGGAATCAAAATAAGATTCTACATCGCACAATTGGTAAATCGGAGGAGGTTAAATCGATATCAAAGTCATATCGGTTAGTTCGAAACTTGATTTTAGGGCTGGTTGTAATTGGCGCTGTGATTGGAAGTATTGCATTTGGAGTTCAAAACAAAAAGTTTAAGGGCGAGATTGATCGTAAAGACAAGATTATTCTAGATCAAGCACAAGTCATAGATTCTCTGAGCGGACGCAATGTTGGGGCTTTATTAAGTGGTATAATCGAGGATGTTAGACAAGACGTAAACTCAGACTCATCTCGTACCATTTCTACTTATTTGATCTCATGGATTTCTGAATATAGTTTTTCACTGAAACCTTATGTTTATCCAGAAGGAGATAGTCTTTCTATTCATCCGTTAAGTCCGGAAAGAGGATTGTTATTGAAGGCGTTACTATATCTAGACATAAACCCGAATCAATTAGCAAAGATTATTGCCAACACCACTTTTGAAGCCGCTGATTTGAGAGGAGCCAATTTAGCTGGAAAAGTACTTTCCGGAATTGACTTGTACCGTGCTGATCTGAGTAAGGCTAATTTAAGTGGTACAATTTTATATGATGCGAACTTAACTAGAGCAAATCTAAAAGGCACTAACCTTAATCAGTCGGATCTAAGCGAAGCGACCTTGGTAAGAGCCGATTTGAATTGGGCGTTAATGAACGATGCCGATTTGAGTTTTGCAAATTTAGATGGTGCCGATTTATCGTTTAGTCAAATGAGTCGAGCTCAACTTGTAAATGCTAAGATAAGATGGGCTAATATGACTGGCGCTATAGTGGCTGGTGCAGATTTACAGAATTGCAATATATTCACTACGAATTTAAGCTACTCGAACTTTACTGGAGCTGATTTAAATGGAGCAATTCTTAGAAAATCAATTTTCGAAGAGACTATTCTAACAGGGGTTGACCTGGAAAATGCCGAGGTTGAATCGGGTTGGCTTGAAAGATTAGCTAAATGGAAAACGATTGGTGGGAAAAAGATCCAATCAAACTATATAACAACTCAATCTGGAACAGTAAAAATTCCCAAATACTTTTTAAAGAGTTTGGATTAACATTAAAACTCCTCAAAGGGCACTCCTTTCATCACTACGTTTAATTTATTGGCAAAACGGACTAATTTATCATTCGCTAGGCTCACGGGCTCCATACCTATCTTAAAAGAAGCACAATAGTATTTTTGAATCTCATTGAGATAATCAGCTAATAATTCAGGGGTCCAATTAGTGTTTTGGGAGATCTTGAATTGCTTCTTTAATTTTTTACCAAGTTCTTGTCCCCATTCATTATTAATCATGTCAACATAGTTGTCCATTGGATTGTTATTACTATCAGCCAATTGCTTTTTCGTGAATTTTCCAGAAGTCAATTCAGGCATATTATGTAGCTCATGAACATCTGCAATAAAATCAGCAATTTCTTCCGAGAAACAAGAAGTAATAAAGGCTTGAGCCGTAATATGGTTAAATGAGTTTATATATCCTTTTTCACTACTGTCTCGTTGATTTAGATAGGCTATTTTTTCAGTATTAATACTGTTTACAGCTATCTCCGCAAGGTTGAAAAAAGCCACGTCACCTTCACCAAAAAGATCCGGTCGCCACCTTGCTAAAGTATAAACTTTATTTAGTTCCATTCGATTCGCAATAGCAAAAGGAGCGGTTAGAATTAAACCAATTTGATCTGAATAATCACCATCTCGGGCAGCCGTAATATCGTCTTGACTTAATCCAGACTCCAAAATACTTATCAGTTGATTTCCTGCACTACAGTGTGTTAACTCTACTTTTGTATAAATCGAATTACTCGTGTCGGAGCTATTAGTAGCTCCAAAATACTTTATTGTTAACTGTGATTCTAAATCGGACAGATTGCTAAACCTAGAAGCTAACATAGCGCCAGTTATACTCTCGTTCATATCACAATCGCAAGAATCCAAGTCTGAACTTTCAGGAGAAGAACAACTTAATAGGATGATGGCAAGAAGCCACGCTAAGTGCTTGGTTATTTTCATTTATGAATCAAATCCACGGTAAACAGTTTTTCAAAGCTAGTTGAATCAGAAATATTCGCCAAACAATCTTAGAATGATATCAATTGAGTCAGCACGCTATAAAATCAATATCTTGCCCTTTTTGAAGAATAAAATACTCGAATGAAGGCCAAAATTATATTAATCGTATTAATTTCTTTGTTATCCGTATTTGAAATTGTTGCCAAGGACTACAATGTTATTGACTTTGGAGCAAAAGACGATGGAGCAACCCTTAGTACTCTTGCTATTCAAAAAGCAATTGATCAAGCAAGCGCAGATGGAGGTGGAAGAGTTGTTATTCCTAAAGGATTCTTTCTAATAGGATCTTTAGTTTTAAAAAACAATGTGGAGCTTCATCTAGAGAAAAAGGCAACTTTACTGGGAAGTACGAACCCATCAGACTATTTGAAAATAAACCGCTGGATAGCCATGATTATGGCAGACAATGCTCAGCACATTTCAATTACAGGTAAAGGTATTATTGATGGACAAGGATACGAAATTGCGTCAATAATCGATAGTTTGTTTTATTGTGGAGAAGTTGACTCCTCAAGCTATACATTGAAAGAAAAACGTCCAAGTGTAAAAATAAGACCTCAAATAATTGAAATGGTCTATTGCAACTTTGTAAATATTAAAGGAATTACGTTGAAAAATGCTGCAAGCTGGGTACAGTCCTATTTTGGATGTACACACCTAATTATAGATAATATAGAAGTTGAAAGTGACACCTATTGGAATAACGATGGGATAGATATTATTGATTGTAAAAATGTAAGAATTACTAATTGCGTCATTAATTCATCCGATGACGGAATCTGTCTAAAATCATATGGTATGCCAATGGCTAGAACTCTTTTTTGTGACAGCATTTATATCAGTAATTGTGTAGTTCGTTCAAGCGCCAGCGCGGTTAAATTTGGGACAGCTTCTTTCGGGGGGTTTAAAAATGTAACAATTGAAAAAATCAAAGTGTATGATACATTCCGATCCGCAATAGCGTTAGAGTCATTTGGAAACGCGGTGCTTGAGAATATAGTTATAAGAGATATTAAAGCAACGAATACAGGAAATGCAATATTTGTTAGGATTGGACAAGCTACAGAGAAAATGGTGCCTGGTAAAATTTCTGGTTTAGTTATTTCAGATGTGAAAGTTAAAATAGCAAAAGGTGTTCCCGATGCAAAATATAAGTTAAGAGGCCCTGCGCTTCCTTTCTTTCACAACCCCTTCCCAGCTTCAGTTACAGGGCTACCTAATCAAGACGTAGAACAAATAACATTAAAAAATATAACGATCAAATATCCAGGCGGTGGCCATAAAGCATACGCCAATATGCCTATATCCAGATTAGACGATGTTCCAGAAAATGAGAATCACTATCCTGAATTTTCAATGTTCGGAGAACTTCCAGCATGGGGTTTTTACATTCGGCATGTAAATGGCTTGACCATGGAAAACATTAAGATGAAGCTGAAAAAGTCGGATTATCGCCCAGCAATAGTATTTGATGATGTTAAAAAGCTAAAACTACTTAACTATCAAATTACTGGAGACCAAAAATCTAATACTATTATTTTACATCACACAGAAGGTGCGGATATAAAAGAGAATAATTAAGATTGATTAATGTGAGGCGATGTAAGCTCTCAATTCATCTTTATTACTCTTGTGTACTAAGACATCGATAACCAAGTCATATTGATTCTTGTCAATAACTTGATTATAAAGGTCTTTAGCAAGAGCCAGCTTATTGTCTTCAAAAGAAAATGCTCCCATCAACGTAATTACTTGGCTAACTTTAAAACATTGGTCTTTAGTAACCATTCTTGCACGAGCCAACTTATCATCTTTAAAAGCTTCCCCTTTAATTCGAGTAAACATAGATGTTACTTCTCCGTCAGTAACCGCGTTCACGCATACCGCTTCCACAGTTGGTAAGCCAATTAGTACTCCTTGATTGGTAAGGTCGCATCCTGTTAAGGAAACAATTACCGCTATAGCTACTATATATAATGCTGATTTCATACGCCTAAATTAAATTAACTTATTACTTAATCAAAAGTCAAAAAATATACCACAAATCAGATTTGGTCTTGAAAGCCTATTAATAGAGGGCTTAACGATGTTAGACAAATATAAAGAAGGCAATATTGCTTACCAATATTTTTAAGAACCTATTATTTATAACATTAACTGATCCCCCCAATTTACGTTCTGGTATTTTATGGGGGAATCAGTTAATGTTATAATACTTAACCAACTCGCGCTAAATATAAAATTGATTAGTATATTGAGGTCAATGGAAAAAACACACTATCAGGTAGCTCCAACCAAAGTTTCTTTGTTGATTGATTTAAACTACCAGACTAGACAATATAAGTTTGAGGGCATAAGTAGATTAGAAGATTCTGTCACTTTCTTTAAACCTGTAGCGGCTTGGCTGTATGAACTTGAAGAAGTCATTTCTAATTCTATAGAAACGAGTACAACGAAGCAGCAACATAGATTTGTGTTTTTTCTAACTTATTTCAATTCTGCATCTGGCAAGTATGTTTTTGAAATTATGGAGATTCTCTCTAAAATTAATTCCATAATCGAAGATTATAAGTTTCACCACGATGGTACTGCTCCTTTCTCATTAGTTGTGGACTGGTTGTTTGAAGAAGGTGACGAGATGATGAAGGAAGTTGGTGAGGAAATGCAAGATATTACTGAATTCCAATTCAATTTCATAGAAGTATAATTTGTTCCAGCTCAATTAACGTAGTATTCTCAAGTCTTTTAAAGTAATTTGTTTTGCACATTCGTTCAATCAAAACGAATCATTATTGTTGCACTTTTCAGCATTTAGAATATTTATTTTCGAAAAAATGCAAGATTTTAAAAAAGCTCCGTCTTTATAGTTGAAGTGCTTTTTGAGATCACTTTGGAATGACCCCAGACAAAGAAAATAAAAAGAAACTCGAATCATTTTTCAACAATGAGTACCACTCAATGCGGTCTTATGTTGAATCAAGAATTAGGGCAACTACAGATCGCGATGCTGAAGACATTCTTCAAGATGTAGCGGTAAATCTTTTTTCTGGAGCCGAAAGGTATTCGCCAATTAACAATGTTGCCGGATTCGTGTATAGATCTATCAGGAATAAGATTGTAGACGTAATGCGAAAAGGGAAGTCAACTGTTAACAGCGAAGATGAGTTAGGAAACAAACTATTTGAAATAACTCACTTACATGACCAAGTAGCCAATTCTTATTCGGAAGAGATGAAGGATAAATTGGAATTAGCGATCTCAAATTTAAAACCTCCTTATAGGGATATAATTATAGCAATTGATATTGAAGGCTATAGCTATAAGGAGATAGCATCGGAAACAGGAATACCTGAAGGAACATTGATGTCAAGAAGACATCGAGCGATATCACAGCTATTCAAAGAATTAGAAAAATTAATTAAAACTTAAAAAATGTCAAATTATTGGAAACATAAAATGAGGGGTAAAAACCCAGCAGCCATTGCGGCAATGATCATTTTCGGAGGAGCAGCAATTATAGGATTAGCCATTTTATTAGGCTTTGTAATAATGTGGCTTTGGAATTGGTTGATGCCGGATCTATTTGGACTTTCGACCATAACTTATTGGCAAGCGGTGGGCCTATTTATATTAGCTAAAATTCTGATAGGCGGATGCGGAGGCAGAAGCAAAAGTAAAAAAAGAAATAGCGACTGGGACTGTGATATCGATTCCAAAAAGAAGAAAAAAAGTGACTTTTCTAAATGGAAACACTACGATAAATTCTGGCAAGAAGAAGGTGACAAAGCATACGATAATTATGTCGATAAAATGAATCAGCCTGCTAACACAGATCCATCTCCGATTGTTAATCCTGAACCTAAATCTGAAGAATGAACTTATTAATTCTAAAAACAGATATAGCCACCGAGCAGCGTTTACAGGCTATTAAACCGGTATTTGATATTCATGTGAGTATTAAAGATTGGTCGGTGGATATAAATGATGTTGACAACGTGCTCAGGGTAGTTGCAAAAGACAGTTTAAATCAAAGTGACGTAATTCAAATGGTGGAAAATTGTGGTTTTAAGTGCGAAGAATTGGACGATTAAAATTTTGGCCTTTGCACCTACTGAGGATTTGACTTATTCCTCAAGTTGTGTATCTTTCTTCTAAATTTTCAATTTCTAATTATGGATATTACAAGATTATACACTGACGTTAATGGTACCAGTCATTTTGAAACCTACTCAATGATTATGGAAGCGTCTTCCCCAATGGGTTACTACACTCAGGAAGAGAAAAACGTCAGTAGTTTTTACTATCAAAATGTAAATCCTCATTCTGAATGGGATTTTCGTCCTGTTTCTAAAAAAGTGTATCTAACTATTCTTGAAGGCGAAATTGAATTGGAAGTTAGCGATGGAGAAAAAAGAAAATTCAAAGGAGGAGATGTTATTTTACTCGATGATCACTTAGGTAAGGGTCATAAAGTAAGGACTTTCGAATCTGTTGTATGTGTGGCAATAACCGTACTAAAATAGGGCGGGATTAACTTTCTATTGCATTTCCTCTTTATTTAACGGCTCTCTATTTCTAAGTAATCTATCTATATAAATTAAAATTACAGTAGTTAGAGGAAGGGCAATTACTAAACCAACTCCTCCAAATACATAAGTCCAAAATGCTATTGACACGAACATAATCGCAGAATTCATGTTAGCAACACCTTTCATAATTTTTGGAAAGAAAACGAGCTCTTCTAATACGGCAATGATGATAAATAATCCGAATACAATTCCAAAATACAGAAGGAAAGACTGCCCTTGCTCTATAGAAAGAGCCCAACAACTCAATGAAAGAGGAATTAAGGCCAGAAAATGGAAATGTGATACATAACATAATATTCCCGCTACAACGCCTAGAATTATTGCACCTGGAATCCCTATGATTAAGAATGCAACAATAAAAACAAAAGAGCAGATTAAGACTACTTTAGTACGTTGTCTGAAGTAGGTAGTAAAAGTGACATTAAAGTCTTGAATGATACTAGTTAAGTACTTATTAGTCTTTTCGCTCTGACCAAAATATCGTTGATACCTTGATTCAAAATAGGGGTATGAGTAAATAATCATTATGAAGTAGCCTATAGAATAGATTACAATTAGGAACCAATTGTAGCTTCTGTCTACTTCCACCGTCTCTGCGTCTGAGGAGAAAAAGGAAGTTAACTTAGAAACCGAAGCGGCAATTGTTTCCGCATCAAGTGCCAATGAATCAATGTTCGTTTCGCCTATAGCCTTTTCCAAGTCGACTTCGGAATAGATTTTACTGATGTAGTTTTTAACCTCATTAGTAACTTCATCTATACCTTCAGAATTGTTATCCGCAAAGATGACAAAGGCTTCATTAAACCGTTTAAAGTCATTCACAATCAAACTGCTAAACAACATAATGGCACCAACAAATAACCCTACAATCATCGTTAGTAAAACCGTAACAGATACACTTCTGTTTGGAATTAATTTTTGAATCTTTTTTATTGCTGGATTAAAGATAGCCGCGCCAATCAGACCTAATATAAAAGGGAGAATGATTTCTCCTGCATAATAGAACGCAATTACAAACGTCAAGATTAATCCCGAGAAAATTAGGTGAGATTTGTATTTCTTTAAATTCGATAATTCCATAAAGTTGATCTTATATCAAATGTAAGGGAATATCCGCTAGTTGATTCTAATCATCGATTCTCCATGAATAGTGATGGTTGATTTAATAAAATCAGACTCTTTAGCTTCAAAGATATTCTCCACATATTTTTGCGGGTTCCGATCAATGTATGGGAACCAAGTGCTATGAATTTGGATCATAACTCTATGTCCCTTTTTAAAGGTGTGATTAATATCTTGCAACGGAACATTTACTTCCGTTTTCTTACCTGGAACAAATGGTTCTGGCTTTTCATAACTATTCCTGAATCGCCCTCGAAACGTTTCATGCCGAACTAATTGCTCATAGCCTTTCATGGTGACATTTTCCGGATTATGCTCATATTCTTTATGGTCTTCTGGATACACATCTATGATTTTCACGATAAAATCTGCATCAGTTCCAGTCATGGAGACAACCAGTTTGGCCATTATTTCACCAACCATTTTGAAATTACTATTCAATGCCTCAGTCTGAAAAGTTAGCACATCATTTCTCTTAGCTGCATGACGCTGGTCATCGGTAATAAACATTCTAGGTGTAAATGTTAATCCTTCAATTTCAGATCGATAAGGTACAGGATGTGCGGGATCACTCAAGTAAGACCATGAAAGGTCACTTCGATACAGTTCATCTATAACCAGTCCTCCATTTTTTCCAAATTTAATTCCATGACCGTAGTTCTTTTGTGGTGGCCATACATGATGCTTCTCCCATTTTTTCAATCCAGTATCGTACATATAGGCCTCAGGAAGTTTTTCTTCAGATTCACCTTTCAAGTGCTTTTGAAAAAATAGAAGTTCAATTTCTTTTTGATAGCCTGTTGATATGCTATCTCCATAATAGATATGATTAACCGTTTGCTGACCTCTTTCTTTTGCCCAGCCTCCATGTGTCCATGGGCCCATTACGATCACGTTATCTGCCTCTGGATTATTCTTCTCTATTGTTTTATAGATATTCAGAGGACCGTACAGATCTTCTGCATCATACCACCCACCTACTGTCATCACTGCAGGTGTTACATCTTTCAAGTGCGGAAGGATGCTTCTTTTTTGCCAAAACTCGTCATAGTTGGGATGAGAAATGACCTGTTTCCAAAACAGATTATCATGATGAAACCGTTTCGTTGTATTTGATAATGGCCCTAGATTCAGGTAAAATTCATATCCGTCAGAAACTTCTACATCCCACATTCGGTTCATTTCTTCTTTATACCAGTCTTCTTTTGTTTTTTCTGTCTTCTGATATCCAAATACCGAAAATGCTGGTGTATAGCTTTGTAAATACGCTCCATGATGATGAAAGTCATCGAAAAAGAAATCAGATACTGGAGCCTGAGGAGAAACTGCCTTTAATGCAGGGTGGGCATCAGGAAGCGCTGCTGCAGCGTAGAAACCTGGATATGAGATTCCGAAAATTCCGACTTTTCCATTGTTCTTTTTTAAATTCTTAATCATCCAATCAATCGAGTCAAAAGTATCTGAGCTCTCGTCAATATCTTCTTTTTTATTCCCAGGAATATTCGGACGCATATTATCAAAGGTTCCTCCTGACATATAACGACCTCTTACGTCTTGAAAAACAAGGATGTATAAGTCTCTTATTAGGTAAGGAGAAGGCTGAGTTGATACGTTATAATTATCTTTTCTAGAAGCATTATAACATGTTCTATTCATTAAAATTGGATAATTCCCTGGAGCATTGGGAGTGTAAACAATAGTGTATAACTCAATTCCATCTCTCATTTGAATAGAATGAATCGTTTTGGAATAGTTGTTCACCATATAAGTAGAATCTACAGGCTGTGCCTTAGAGACCATACTTACCAATACTAATAACCCTGTAAATAATATCAACTTCATTCAAACCCAAATTAGTGAGGCGTGAAGATACACAGATTACCATGGATTAATTCGAAGGTTTAAATACCTTTGAGTATAGTGAATTAATACTTGCTAAGATGAATTTTAGAGAAGGTCAGCATCACGTACAGATCAAAAAGCACACTATAGGACAAACGGCTTCTGGAATTATTTGTCATACCCTGTTGTTTGTTAATTCTTATGGAGAAATCAGTCAACGTTTTCAAGAGGATCATTTAGGGCGGTCTCTGGTGAATTCCATTTTGACTGAATTTGGGTACGATCCGAAAAGAATGACTGCCAAAGCAATGAAGTTTTGTTTCAGCCAGCTAGTAGATCAATATGCAACTGTCAAGGTATATCGAAATGAACAAGGGAATCTTTCTACCTACTGCTGGCAGAAAGCCTCAAAGTACGGACGGACGTAGTTATACTCGAACTCCGACAATACAAACATTATCGCTCTGTTCTAACTTCAAGTCATCATTTTGGATACAAATGTATTAATCTGGTAAGAAAATAAAATCAAAAAAAAACGCCACCTGATAAATCAAATAACGCTTTTCATATTTTAAATGTGTTTTTTTTAGCTTTCCATAATGTCCTTACCTGCATAGATATGGATGTAAGAAAATCCTTTGTCTCTTAATGGAATTATAGCTTTGTATTCTTCTGAATTGAAAAGATCATCTACAGCTGCTTGGTTTGGAAATTCCGCAACTAAAGTTAGCATCGGTCCATCTTCACCTGCAATTACTTGGTCTGTCGCGTATTTAGAAGTCACCTTAGCTCCTCTTTTTCCGAACATTGGAGTTGCTTGAGACGTATATCCTATTAATGATTCTTTTTCTTCTGGATTCGGCTTAGCCGCTACGATTACTGTTACTTTCTCTGACATGATTTTAGTTTTTTAATTTATACTTCAAAGAAACGTTAAGTCTCTACAAGAATGTTGATAGAGAAGTTCAATGATTTGTCAATTTGGTTCAAGTATCTTTTTCCTTCCCTCAAGTTATTAGTATATGAAACTAATTTCTCAACTACTTATCGCGCTCAGTTTGGCCTTGTTAGGTTGTGCTCATGGAAGCACATTAGTTGGTGTACAAGGCAGACCAGTATGGCCAAGTCTAACAGGCATCCAATCAGAATTAAGTAAGCGAAATTTTCAATTAATCGATAATATTCCGATGGTTATTCCAATTAAGAATGGAGATTCAATAGTATATAAACATATCTCCTTAGAAAACGAGTTTTACTTGAGTAAAACAGAAATTAGCGTGAATGAATATCGGGTTTTCCTCCAATCTTAAAGGATTCTGGTCAAACGAATCTTGTAGAACAATACAAACCAGATTCGACATTATGGAATGAACCTTGTTATAATGGATTTAACATGATCCGAAATTATCATTGGCATCCGGCTTTTGATAATTATCCCATAATAAATATACCGTATAAAGGAGCAATCGCCTTTTGCGCATATGTTGAAGAATATTTGAATGAACAATTCAATTTAAAATGGGATTCGACTCTAAAATTAACTGTGCGACTTCCTACTACGCACGAATGGATAAAAGCTGCAGTCGGCCTTGAAGATACCGTGCAGCCGCTTCCATTTGGCTACAACAATTACAAAACCGAATTGACCAAAAAGCAAAGAAAAAATGGAAGCAATGATACCGTATATCTAGGCTGGCGAAACAACCTTTGTTACAATTACATTTATGCCGACTCTTCGGCTAGATTCAAGACGTACAATAACTCGGACGACAGTTGCTATCATTCTACTGGTCCATTTGAGATGCCCAGAACTGTGAAATATGGCAAACAAAATGAGATGGGCCTCTACAACATTTGTGGTAACGTGAGAGAAATGGTCTTATCTCAGCCCTCTTGGAACAGCAGGGAAGACAGGAACTCTTTGGGAGGAAGCTGGTTCGATCCTCCCTCAAAATTAAATGTATTTGAAAACAACTTTGAAGACCCGCAAAACTGTTTCACAGGATTTAGAATTCTCATTGACTTAAGGTATGTTGATGATAAAGACCCGAGTGACTTGTAGCGTTTCGTCCCTGATTAATAACAGGTAAAGACCTGCTATTAATCGTCCCCTAAAGGGGATGTTGAATTTGATCCCCTTTAGGGGACGATGTTTTACTGCTTCGTTCAGAAGTAGAAAACATCCGGGGCGAATGCAGCCCAGAAAATCAAGAATCTTATATCATTATATTTACGCATTATCAAATCTCATCTGTAGGCTTCAGCCCCTGATTAATAACAGGTAAAGACCTGCTATTAATCGTCCCCTAAAGGGGATGTTGAATTTTGATCCCCTTTAGGGGACGATGTTTTACTGCTTCGTTCAGGAGTAGAAAACATCCGAGGCGAAATCCCAATTTTATTTAACACTTCATTGAACCTTTTCTTCAATCTTGACTATTACATTTGTAACGAGTAACCGATTTAATAATTCGCGTTACACCCGTGATAAGA
>JBLIOB010000085.1:0-15392 GCA_047639575.1 Parvicellaceae bacterium | reverse complement strand
GAACACTATCCATTTTCTTTTCTTCGGCTAAAGAATAAGTACTGCGTTAAGACAATTAGGAACGTAGTGAACAAAGCGCTACCTAGGGTCTTTAATAAGATAATGTGAATCTCAGTAAACCTAAAGTCTTCTACCAGAAAAAACCAAAAGTGATGTAAAACACATAATAAAAACGCATAGGACACATACCAACGAAAGCCCATTACGTGAATGGTGGGTTTGTTTCTAAATTCGTATTCATCGCTACTTGCCAATATTTTCATGATTCGGGGGCGTGCAAACGCCATTAAAACACAAGCGGATGCGTGCATACCAATGGTTCCAGAAAACATATCTAACGAAATTCCCAGCGCAAATGCTAAGGTCAAGGTTAACCACTTTGGAGTTTCAAAAGGCAACATCAGGATAAATAAAACATAAAGGAACCCATTGAAGTAGCTGGAATAATCTCCAAACTCAATTTTATGAATTACCAATGCCTGAAAAGGAACCAGAATTATAAAGCGCAATATATTCCAGACTAACGGCCTCATTGAATCTGTTTTATAATGTTTTCTTTTCCTTCTCCCAATTTCTTCAGCTGAATTAATTGGTTATTTCTAATCACATGAACATGATGCACTTGATTAAAGTCGGTTGCAAGTTTTACTGTAATTCGATTGGTTGTTTTACCTGTAATCGGTTCAATTTTCTCAACAGTCCCTACTAACTCACCCCTTGGGAAGAGACCACTTTGCCCATTAGTTACGATTGTATCGCCAACATAAACATCCGTATAAGTTGGGAATTCAAGAATGGTTGCGTTGTAACGATCGTTGCTAGGCAGCCAATTCATTGTTCCAAATTGTCCAGACTTTTCATGTAACGTCCCAAGTGTGAAATTTGCATGGAGTACAGATACCACTTCGGTGTAATTAGTTGAGCTACCAACTTTTGTGTATCCAACCACTCCTTTTGGACCAACGACCCCCATCAATTCTTCTGGGTTTACCCCTGCAGCTGTACCAATATCAACCGTTAAATAATTTTTTTCAAATTTGGTCGAACTATTAATGACTCTTGCTGATAAGTACTCGAACTTCAGCATTCTGGTTGAGTCATGGGAAGTTTTCCATTGTTCGAACGCTATACTGTCTGCTCCAAATAACTTCTCTTTTAACAGTCCATTTTCATCAATTAATTCTTCATTTGCTTCCCCTAAATAAAAGTAATCGGTAATGTTTGTATTCATCTCATTTAGTAAACCAACTACCGTGTTAGATGAATTCCAAAACTTAACATGTTGGTAGTTGTTATTACCGATGATAAAAATGAAGCAAAGGGCTTGAAGAACTAAAAAATAGAGGAAATTACTGTAGTGCTTTAAGAGTGCGATTATTCTTTGCATCTCATCATCCTCGGGAGTTCGTTATTATTCTTTAATCAGGAATTGGTAACGTTCGATATTTTTCAACGCAATTCCAGTACCCCTTGCCACCGCTCTTAATGGATCTTCGGCAATATGCACTGGTAACTTAGTCTTCATAGAGATTCTTTTATCTAGACCTCTAAGCATTGATCCACCACCTGCTAGGTAAATACCTGTTTTATAAATATCCGCAGACAACTCGGGTGGAGTCATCTCTAATGCCGATAATATTGCTTCTTCGATTTTAGATATCGATTTGTCTAAAGCATGAGAAATCTCTTTATACGAAACGTAAATTTCTTTTGGTATTCCCGTCATTAAATCTCTACCTCTAACCGCATAGTCTTCTGGTGGATTTTCTAAGTCGGTTAAAGCCGCTCCGACTTCAATTTTAATTTGTTCAGCAGTTCTTTCACCAATCAAGATGTTGTGTTGCCGTCTCATATATTCTTCGATGTCGCTGGTAAAATCATCTCCTGCAACTCTAATCGACTTATCACAAACGATTCCACCTAAGGCGATTACGGCAATTTCGGAAGTTCCACCTCCGATATCAATAACCATATTCCCCATTGGCTCTTCCACATCAATACCAATACCAATAGCTGCTGCCATCGGCTCATGAATTAGGTAAACTTCTTTTCCCCCAGCGTGCTCTGCACTGTCTCTTACCGCTCGTTTTTCAACTTCGGTAATTCCTGAAGGGATACAGATAACCATTCTCAGCGTAGGATTAAAGAAACGTGCACCGGGCTTCATCATCTTGATCATGCCTCTGATCATATGCTCAGCTGCTTGAAAATCTGCAATTACACCGTCCTTTAGCGGCCGAATCGTTTTGATGTTTTCGTGTGTCTTACCATGCATTTGTTGGGCTTTTCTCCCAATGCCAATAATTTTATTGGTCGATCGGTCAATAGCTACAATTGAAGGCTCATCAACTACTACCTTATCATTGTGAATAATTAACGTATTTGCCGTGCCTAAATCAATGGCAATTTCCTGTGTAAAAAAATCGAACAATCCCATTTGCTAATCTCCTTCTTTCCTTTTGTTTGTCTGTGAAACCGATTAAAAGTACTCTTTATTCGGTTTCGGGGGTTTGCAACATATTATCCGTTCATACAAAACGATTAACTGTTACCTAAAATTAAGATGATATTGAACAAGACTTTAGCTCGACTTACATAGTTATAAACCGTTGACTTTTAACAGCCAATATCCTCAACTCATCATTTAATGTTTAAAATGTCTATTTCCGGTAAAAACCATCGATACACCATTTGCGTTGCAGTAGTCAATCGAAAGTTGATCTTTTATAGATCCACCTGGTTGAATTACCGCTACAACGCCTGCTTCTTTAGCAATTTCCACGCAATCTGGAAAAGGGAAAAATGCATCTGAAGCCATCACGCATCCTTCCATATCAAATTCGAAAGATTTTGCTTTATGTATTGCTTGCCGCAATGCATCTACTCTAGATGTCTGACCTGTTCCGCTTGCCAATAATTGACCATTTTTAGCTAAAACAATTGTATTCGACTTCGTCTGTTTTACCAATTTATTGGCAAACTCAAGATCTAACAACTGAGCTTCCGTTGGACTAGTTGTTGTTCTTGTTTCAAAATTTTCTATTTGATCTGTAATCAAATCTTTCTCTTGATAAAGTACACCGTTTAACAAAGTTCTAAACTGTGCTTTAGGCAATTCAACTTCTTTTTGAATTAGAATAATTCTATTCTTTTTTCCTTTCAGTATTTCCAAAGCTTCCGCATTGTATGAAGGAGCAATAACAACCTCACAAAATAGTTCGTGAACTTCCGTTGCCGTTGCCACATCAATTTCCGTATTCGAAATTAAGATCCCACCGAATGCAGATACCGGATCTCCTGCAAGTGCATCAACATAAGCTTGAGCAATTGTGTCACGCGTTGCCATTCCGCAAGCGTTGTTGTGTTTTAATATTGCAAAAGTTGGTTTAGCCCCTTTGAATTCATTCATTAATGAAACAGCTGCATCAACATCTAATAAGTTATTGTAAGACAATTCTTTACCGTGAAGCTTTTCGAATAGATCGTCCATATTCCCGTAGAAGATTCCTTTTTGATGTGGGTTTTCTCCGTATCTAAGTTCTTGACCGCTCGTGATGCTTTGTTTGAAAACACTGTCCGTGTCATCACTAAACCACTTGAAAATTTGAGTATCGTAATGAGAAGAGACATTAAACGCAGCCTGCGCCATTGCTTTACGATCTTCGATGGCGGTACATCCTTGTTTTTCGTTCAACCAATTAAGAAGTGTTCCGTATTCTGCTTTAGAAGGTACGATCACTACATCTTTGTAATTTTTTGCTGCCGCTCTGATCAGTGAGATTCCACCGATATCAATTTTCTCAATAATAGATTGCTGTTCAGCACCACTCGCAACTGTGTCTTCAAAAGGATATAAATCAACGATTACTAAATCCAATTCCGGAATATCATACTCCTCTAATTGAGCAATGTCACCTTCCAATTCTCGTCTGCTTAGAATACCTCCAAAAACTTTAGGATGTAATGTTTTTACTCTTCCTCCTAAAATAGACGGATAAGAGGTTAAACTTTCCACTGCAACAACAGGAACACCATGGTCCTCAATAAATTTCTGCGTCCCGCCAGTTGAGTAAATCGTTACTCCCAACTCATCTAATTTCTTAATGATTGGCTCCAAATTTCCTTTATCGAAAACTGAAATAAGCGCATTGTTAATCTTCTTCATTGCAATTCCATTGAATTTGTGCTACAAAGATGCTAAGTATTAAGGGTTAATTCAACGGATTTTTACGGGTTGTTCATAAGTGAATTGGTATTGTTTAAAAGTGTGCGTTAAAAGATCAATTCTAATCTTGAAATCAAATTTTATTCTGAGTTTCGACAATGTGACTTGAGATATAATAATTTTCGTTATTCCACGTTACTCTAGCATGCGGGCGATACTACTTTTCTTCGTACTATTCTTTTCATTCAATTCCTTCGCCCAAAAAGGGAACCCAATAAACTTAGACTCCATCGAATTAATTTCACTTCCTAAAAAAGTTGATTTTGGATTTTTGTTCGGACCCAATTTCACTAATCATTTAAACCCTACTTCTGCACAAAAAAATGCACAAAATCGAGCTGGATTTATTCTGGGGTTAGTAGCTACATATAGAATTGTTGAGCAATTGAAAATAGACTTTTCTCCCAGTCTCTCTTTTGACGATTACAACGTTGAATTACCAAGCGGACAATTATCCAGAATTGACGAAACCCTGTTTAACTTGCCGAGTTCTTTAAGTTTTTGCTTAAACAAAATTAAGCTCTCTCCTACTATTTATGCTGGTGGAAATGTACAATATGACCTGACTCAAATCCCCAGATATAATGAACCAACCCGTTCATTTTGGACGGTAGGCGCGGGGATTTCTAAAAAATTAAAGTACTTTACTTTTGCGCCTAGATTGGTTTATGGCAGAAGCAAAGATGCTAGTCAAATTAGCGTTCAGTTGATATTAAGAGGTTAAAACTTAACCCAGCATTATATCTTCATCAACTTTTTAGTCACTACTTCAGATTTTGTAGAAAGCACCAATACGTATGTCCCGGTCGCTAGGTCAGCTACGTCAATTTCGAAGCTACTTCCATTTAACTCTTTGCTCAGTATTAACTTCCCAGAAGAGTTCATCAACTGGAGTTTCATTTTGGTTACAACTGAATCAAAACTTAATCTAAAATGATCCTCCATTAAAGAAGGATACACGGTAAATCCAACATTTTCTAAATCATTAATTCCGGTAGATTGCAAAATATAGGAAGCTGATATTTCACAGCCATTCGCATCTTGAACAACAACATTATAAGTGCCGTTGGTGAGTCCAAACTGATCTTGCAAATCATCAAAATCTCCTACTCCATCAGAATCCCAATCGAAAAGGTATGTTGGAGTTCCCCCATTGATCAATAACTCAATTGAACCATCAGCACCTATCAGTTCATCATTGATGTCTTCTGAAACAACAATTGGAGCTGGCTCAGTAACTGTAAATTGAGAAGCGGATGATGGACAATTTAATCCAGATGTAGTAAGGAAATAAGTGCCTACTGCTAAACCAACAATTTGATCATTAAGAACTCCGCTCGTTTCTTGAATAGTATCACCCAAAGAATTTGTCCAAACATAATTCCAACTTGATAGGTTATCCATTAAAGCAGTTCCATCGCTCAAACCAGCGCATGAAATATCCGTTACCTCAGGAATTTGTCTTTTAGAAATATGAATATAGAATCTGATTGCATTTGTTCCTGAAGTGAAGAATGACAGGCTGTCTTGCGAATTAAGATCAGTAATGGTTCCTGATACCATATCCTCAATAACAACACAAAATTCAGGCGAAAGCAATCCTTCATCGGTAAACTTCAAATCATAAGTACCTGGCAATCCTGCTTTAATCTTTACAGGAATACTAATAGGATCAAGGAAGTCGCTCATGCCGTTAATCGTTACTTCAACACCATCATCTGTTAACATGGCGATTCCTGGAACAGTCGGTTCATCTGAGTAAAATTTCACCGCATCCAACTGCTCGTAATCTTTTGTCGCTCCTGCCTGAAGTTTGATAAAAGCCTCATCGTAAAAAGTGTTCATTCCAGACGACAATTTCATTCTAAGAATCGGCAAAGTACCAGCTTTCATATACGTAGTAGCGCCTGAAGAAGTTTTTGCTGCTTCGGGAATAGTCATCGAAGGAACAATTGGCGGAGTGGCATCATAAGCATGCACCCAAAACCCTTGATTCTTTCTAAGAATCCCATTAGCTCCAATCGTTCCAGAACCAGCCCCCTCATCCCATACAGCAGTATTCCCCGATGCCGGGTCTAATATCCAATACATGTCTTGGATATCTGTATAACTAATTCCGGTAAAATCAATATTAGATGGCAATGGATTACCTAATAAATTCCAACCATCCTCTTCGTCATCTGCGGGACCTGATGCGTTATGTGTTACAGGCATGACTATTGGACCTTTGTTTATTGGTCCTAAATTATCAACGTAGTAAGTAGCTCCTCCCGAATACACGTAATATCCTCCGTAATTACTAATGTTATCTGTTGTGTTAGATGCTGGAACCCAACCATTATCATCTTTACCCCCTAATTGGCTCTCATCATAGGTGTATATATTGACGAAGCCAAAGCTTGGATAATCGGACCCAGTAAATCCAGTTGTAATTAGATCATCATCCCATTCCGCTACTGTTTCCGACTGAATTGGAGTAGAGATAAGTCTGAAATTTTCGTCTGCTGTTAACGTGAAACAATCCAAAACATCTCCAGATAGACTTCCTAACAGTAAACTTCCAATACTTCCGCCACAGCCAAATTTTAAAATTGCGCCCGCATCCAACATTACATCACCTTCTACTTTCACTTTACTTTTAACATCAATTGTATCAGTATCCGCAGTAAAAGTTAAAACTCCACCGGTCTTCTTAACATCAATAGTGTCAGTGTCCATCTTTCCAGACATCATATATTGTCTATTTGAGCCTGAAAACTTAAATGTTCCTCCAACCTCAAACAAGTTGAAACCAAATAATGTTAAGTTACCTGTGAGTTCCAGCACGTGATCTGCAATGTTAATGAAAGCTTCGTCCTGAACCGCTAATGTTGAAACTTGAACATCTATATCCAACTTTGGATAAGTAACACAGTCATTTGGAATGTTCACCGCCTGGAACGCTGTCGGAGCATCTCCTGACTCCCAGTTTTGACCATCACTCCATTCATCGCTAAAGGAACCAGTCCAGATTGAAGCCATTTCATCAATTGTGTATTCAAAAATTGTAGGTGTCTGACCTGACTGAAGGAATAAATCGTTAGGTGTGTCTGGCGCAATTAGCTGATCTGTCCATGACCCATCATTTCCATCCCGTCTGTAAAAATCCATTAATGATTCATTATCATCATTTACTTTTGGGTTATCCTTGTATACATATGTAATATCTACATCACCGGATCCCGCTATAAACAGGCCATAATATCGATCATTATCTTGAAGTCCATCAACTCCAGAAAGGTCAATTGGTACCGTATCTATTCTATAGACATGAATCCCAATGGCATCTCCAGCGGGCTCATCTGCGAAAAAACTATCGCCATCTGCGTGCTGTATCATTGCTGATTTACTGCCAATACTATAATCATAGGCACTTTCATCCCCAATTGGTGCTCCTGACGTAATCCAGTCTGTAGGAGGGTCCATCACCAGTGTTCCTGTCGTTTCTCCTAAATCATCTGCTAAAAACGCACTGTTTGCTGAACCGTCAAACCTATAATACGCTGCAAGTGAACCATATTCTGGATGCGAGGATCCTACTTTTTGACATAGATATTGTTGAATATCATTTTCAACCATTTCGCCATTCCAAACCACCAACTCATCTATGACACCTGTAAATGGGTTCAAACTGCCGTTTCGCATTCCTATGTTAGCATCTGCTGCTGTGGAGACAATCCCAGTGAGCGCATCAACATTGGTAGTTAAGGATTCCTTATAGCCATCAACAAAAATATTGACACCTGCAGCAATTCCAGAACCATCATAAGTAACAGTAACCTGATGCCAGCCGGCATCGGCAAATTTACCACTGGAAGTTACTACTTCAAGGTAATCCGATATACCCAAGTCACTTACCAGCTGAAATTGAACATCTCCTCCAGAAATTAAGGTAATATCATAACCTGTGAATGGTAATGCTGCATCCATTTTAGAAAATATCGATCCATTGCCGGTCCCAGTCCACTTAACCCATGCTCCTACAGAAAATGAGGTCGCTTCCGTAAATGTTAATTTGGAAGCATCTCCAAACGTGACGTGGTCATCCACCCCGTCAAACTCAAGGCTATTACCCGATCCTACTATCTCTGGAGCTGTTGTAGTAAAGTCAACCGGCCCAATCCATGATGAATAGCCGCCCCCTGTTCCATTACAATCTCTTCGAACATACACATCATACCAAGTTCCTGGGGTTAAGCCTATAAGCAAGAAAGGGTTGTCTATTACTCCCGGGATAGTTGTTCCTGTTCCTTGTGTGTAGCCGTTAATTCCGTACTCTATATCCCAAGTATCCCCATTAGAAGTCCAAGATATGTCTGCCGCCACACTAGTTACGTCACTTACTCCTAATCCTGATGGCGCTGGGCACGCTAGATAATCAAGGATGAATTCTGTTACAGAATCACTTAGAAATGTTAGCGTAAGAATATTTAATGTTTCATTTGGAAGTTCTGTTTGTTGAACCCATTCTTCGGTATTAGTTGAATTATTTACCCGTTTCGAAATCCTAAGATCTGATTCTGTTTGACCCGCAGCAAATGCATTTCCAGTATAATCCAATACACCTCTACAGGTTGCTCCCGAACCATTTGTGATGAAGGTCCCCCAATATCTATCATCGTATGTTCCACCATCTAAACCAGCAGTTGAATCAGGAGTGTTATCAATCCTATACACATGTAATCCGTCTGGCGCACCAGTTTGAATAGATGAATTAAAACTATCTCCATCAGGATGAGACAGCGTAATAGTTGAAGATGAACCATTATAGTCATGCGCACTCTCATCTCCAACTGGAGCATTTGAATGTTCCCAATCCGCAGCTGCATCCATATTTGTTAAGGTTGCATCATTCCCGTTCGGGCTATAATCAGGCGCAATGGAAGATCCAGAACTTTCGTCTAAACGATAGTACGCTTCGAGCGATGAGTATTGCGGGTGAAAATTAGTAACCTTTTGACACATCCAATCTCTAATTTCGCTTTCTGTTAACGCGGTTGACCAAACACGAATTTCATCCATCCAACTTTCCAAGTTTTGGCCAAAATATAAGTAACCATCACCAACGGCCATTTGATTCACACTTGAATGTGCCAGAACTCCATCTAAATAAACTTTAATTTCAGCCCCATCAAAAGTTACGGCAACATGGACCCATTCTTGATCTGTCATACTTCCTGTAATCGAATTCCAGCTATCTGCAATAGACCACCATCTTAAATCTGTAGTAAATGGTAATGTCAGCATCCAAGTGCCACCCTGCCAACTGAACAGTTTAGGACCATTCCCAAAAGCATCCGGGTTGTTATCTAGCTTCACCCACATTTCAATCGTCTTTTGATCAAAATCTCCAATGCCTAGATCCGGGGTTAACAAGTATTGATCCGTACCATCTGTATATAGCATGTTCCCTTGTCCAACTGCTTCAACCGGAGCGGTAGTAAAGTTTAGAGGTCCGATCCAATCTGAATATCCATCTCCCGTTCCATTACAATCTCTTCTAACGTAAACATCGTATGATGTAGAAGCGGTAATACCTGTTAAAGAATATGGGTTTGAACTTATCCCTGCAAATTGCGTCCCTGATCCTAAAGTAAAACCAGCTGTTCCAAATTCTAAATCCCAAGTTGTGCCAGAAGAGGTCCAACCTATATCCGCAGAAACATCCAATAAATTAGATACATTTAAATCCGTTGGGCCTGGACATGCAGGCACATCCAATGTGTATTCTGTTACGGTATCAATTTGACCAGTTAATTCAAATAGATCGAATGCTTGATCTTGACTTGCCGATGTCGATGTCCAGGTGCTAGATCCAGAATCTTTTCGATCTACAAGTCTAACATCCGCCTCATTTCCAGGAGATACAAAACTATTTCCAGCATACATATAGTTTAGGTCAAAAGTAGATCCATTACCATTGGCTACAAACACGCCATAGTATCTATCACTGACTGGAGATTCATCTAATCCTGCTTTATCATCTGGCTCTGCATCATTTCGATAAACATGAATTCCATCAGGTGTTCCAGTTGCAATAATTGCTGTAAGCATATCACCATCTAAGTGATTTATTAACGCCACACTACTTGAACCAGCATAATCGTGCTCACTATCATCTCCGATAGGTGCTGTTGAAGCCTCCCAATCTGTTGATGAATCCATGCCCGTTAAAGTTCCTGTATTTGAATTGACATAATCTCCCGTAACAGAATATCCAGCACCTTCATCCAAGCGGTAATACAATTCCATTGAGGCGTATTGTGGATGGGAATTAGTCACTTTTTCACACATCCAATCTCGAATCTCACTTGCAGAAAGCTCGACCGACCAAACTCTGACCTCATCTAAATGAGTCTTTACACCTTCACCCAAATTCAAAATAGCTGAACCAACATCAAAGCTTCCAACAAATGTCCAGGCAAGACTTCCATTAATATAGCCTTTGATTTCAGTACCATCATAGGTCACTGCAATATGGCCCCACTTCTGATCAGGGAATGAGCTCGTAATTTGTTGCCATCCATCAGCAACGGACCACCAGTATATATTATCATTAAAAACGTTTAATAAATAAGACTGACCACCAAGATTAAACATCCTTCTTCCCCAGCTTCCATCATTCGTATTGTTATCAAGTCTAATCCACATCTCAATCGTCTTTGTACTAACATCAGACAGGTTACTTATTGCTCCAGAACTTACGTATTGAGCAGAACCGTCAAAGTACAATCTGTTTCCAGCTCCAACGGACTCAGGCGGAGCAGTAGTTCCAGTCGTTGGGCCAATCCAATTGCTGTAATTACCAGATCCACAGTCTCCTCTTACGTAAAAATCATATTCAACTGTTGGCAAAAGCCCTGTTATCTCATGAGGGAATATGCTGGCAGGTACTGTTGTACCAGACCCCTGAATAAATCCAACATCCCCATACTCGATTTCCCAAGAAGATTCTGATCCACCAGGGAGCCAGGTTAAGGTTACTGATGTCGCCCCTGAAAGAACAACCTCTAATGCAGATAGGTCTGGACACGGATTATCTTCGAACGTTACTAAATCAATAGCAATATCTCCTTCACTTCCATTACCATCTATTGCGACAAAACGAGCAGCTACGATCTGCCCAATAAATGCCGACAAATCAACATTTACTTCCACAAAAGCATCTGTTGACGCTGTTTGTGTTTCACCTCCAAGGGTCCAAGCGCTAATCCAGTTATCAGAACCAGCTGGAGATTCAATATCCATTCTTGCACTCCCCATGGTACCACCATACATATGATAATTTATTAACGCTCTTGGATTTGTCGCTCCGCTCAAATCAATTCCCGAAGAAACTAAGTAGGCTTTGTCAAAATTTGCAGCATCATCTGCTTCTAGAAATACATAATATGAACCACTATGTGCTGCATCTGGTCCAGTGTTAGAACTAGGCGTTGCCGCATTTGTTAACGTCCAATCTTGATTATCGTTTGTTGCTTGAGTCCAACACGAAGGCAAAGCTCCTGCGTTTTCAAAATCTTCGGTATATGGAATGGATTCAATAGAACATAAAGTTGTAAATGAAGCCGGCCCAACCCAGTCGCTTGTTCCGTCTCCAGTTCCAGTACAATTATCTCGCACATAAAACTCGTACGCTGTTCCTGCGCTCAAACCAGAAAGCGGGTATGGAATACCTGTCACGCCTGTTATAGTTGTCCCAGTTCCTGGTGTAAAACCAGCTGCACCCCATTCAATATCCCAAGTTGATGATCCGCCCGAAGTCCAATTTAAATCTGCACTTGAAGTAAGAATAGCGGTAGCACTAAGAACTTCAGGTTCCAAACAAACCGGAGTTTCTTCAAATGACACGTAGTCGATTGCAATATCTCCATAAACGTTACCTACAACCGTTGCATAAAACCTAGTTCGGATTGTTAAGCCAATGTACGATGTCAAATCAACGGTTGCTTTCGCAAAAGGAGTACTACCCGATGCGTGTTGCTCACCAATTTCCTCCCATAAAGTGGTCCAATTTCCTGACTCGGCTGGCGATTCAATCTCAAATTTTAATCGTCCAGTTTCATTTCCGTACATGTGGTAGAAAAATGCAGCTCTTGGCTGAGAGGTTCCTGAAAGGTCAATTTGAGGTGATAATAATATTCCGTACTCCCCAGCAAACGCCCCTTGTGAATCTGAAGACTCTAGATATGCATAATAACTTCCACTGTGTGCCGCATCCGGACCAGTTGTGGATGTAGTGGTTGGACCAGTATGAAATAACCAATCCTCATTATCTTCGGTGGATTGATTCCAACAAGTTGGGATGCTGCCTGCATTTTCAAAATCTTCGTTAAAAGGAACGGTAAAGGTTGTAGCACATAATGTGGTAAATGTAAACGGCCCAACCCAATTAGAATTTCCGCCTCCGGTTGACGAACAATTGTCCCGAACATATACATCGTAAGTTGTCGATTCGACCAATCCAGCAATGTCATAAGTCATTGATTGACTTGTAATTGGACCAGCAATTGGTACTCCTGCTCCAAGACCGAAACCAGTTGGTCCATACTCGAGATCATAGTCAACGCCATCACCAGTTTCCCAACATGTTCTAGCGCCAGATGACGTAATGTTAAATGCATCTAGGTTCACAGGGTCTATTCCACACGAAGGAATCGTCTGATAATCAAACGAGATGAGACCTGAAGATTCCGCTATGCTTCTAATCGTTATGCCTGTAAGACTTCCATCATTTGTGTTTGAGTTTGGAGTGGAGGAATCGTCAAACGTGTCATTTCCGCTTGAGCCTGGATAAGGATCACCATCATCGGTTCCATTATAATTTTCTAGATCATTATTTCCATCAGCCTGATCGGGAACAACTCCTAATAATGAAGCATCTCCATTTACCGTATTCGAACTAGGCCAAAGACTAGTTTTGCCTTCATCAATATGCCAAATTACCAGACCAGTTGTTGCTAAATGGGCATTCCATTTATTTTCTTGATTATTGGCTAATAAGAAATACTCTTCCGTATCCAGTGTATTAATTCGATGATAATTTGCTCCATTCGAAGTATTATCCATTCCACTTTCCGTTCCGTTGCCGGTTAATATGTTTGGTTGAATCCAATTTAAATATTGTTTGGCCCAAGGGTTAAAGTGCGGTGGTGTTTTCCCACTATTATTCCAGGATCCTCCGGCCATAGTACACCAGTTACCGCAGCCAGAAGACTCTCCGTCAGTTGCTCCATTTGCATCATACAAATCTGGGAGTCCAAGCGAATGGCCAAATTCATGACAGATCACACCGATGTTCGTGATTATTTCTGCGCCCGAATATTTTTCAGGATTAACAATGTAGGAATTCATGTCAGTTCCGTCATATGTAACCGCTTTAGAACCTAACCCTGATCTATGAGACCATATATCGTCAGTATCTCCAGTTTCCTCTTGGCCACGACCGGAATGGATCACATTGATCACATCACAAGTACCGTCCCCATCATTATCGTAGGTAGCGAAATCTGTTCCAGCAGCTTCAGCCGCATCTATTGCTTCCCTTACTAATGAAGCGGCATCGCTTGCATAGAAAGCTCTGTTGTTTGCAGCTGTATACCAGCCCAACACATCTGTATTAACATCTAACAAGTTGTATGAATTGTCTAAATAGAAATCTCGAAAGGAGCCCGTTTGCCCATTTACACTATAACCGGCTAAATTCATCAAATCGTCAAACTCACCTTGTGTAAACTCAAATGGTTGATCCGGATAGTCGATCAAGAGCATTATTGTGGTAATAGAACCTACCGTTGGAGTATTTCCTCCAGACACAGTAGAAGATGTTGCTGACTTTGCAGGTACCGTATTCGCTGACAAAAAATTTGCCCTAGCCGTCATTTTCCCCAACAATGTTCCACCAGAGTAATTAAGATTTAAGGCAGTTGTATCAAGATGTCCGAGTTCGATAGCAGATCTCTCTTCAACGTTGAATGCTTTAAACTCACTAGGTACTAAGGCGCCATATTTAGCTTTTTTAGCATACTTGTAAAACCCGTCTGTCGAATCTTTTAAAACAGTATATCCGTCTGCTGTTTCAATTCGATACAGAAAACGATCTCCAAGGATCTGGATGGTTAAAGATTCCCCACTAGGCTGACTAACCTCTACCGGGTATGGCGGGGGTAAAATAGCACAGTGATAAGTTTTAGAAATTTCTTGTGCAAAACCTACATTTAAGAATGCTAATAACGCGACAAGTAATGGAGGCAGGGCTTTAATCATAATAAGTACTTCGAGTAATCTAGGGTAGCTCAATTTACTTAAAATCATTCAATTAAAAAAACATTTATTACCCGGGTAATTGAACTCCTTTTAAGCCAAATATTTTTCTTTGATCACTTGAATGTGATGGATAGAATGGCCAACAATTATTTTACCTATGTTCTCAGCACTTAACTCAATTCCGTTGGCGTTTCCTTTAGATAAATAATGTTCAGTTCTGAGGTTTTCAAAGAAGGTTACAGTGCTCAATCTAACCGTCATCAATTCTCCAACTAATTTGGGGTATTCCACATGATCCAATTTTAAATTATCAGTGTATACATCATGATCATATCCCGGAACTGAAGCATTCTCTTCTCTGACGAATGTTACAGCACGATAAAGGAATATTCTCTCTGTGTCTATGATGTGCTGGATCAATTGCTTTATGGTCCATTTCCCCTCTGCGTATGCATAATCTGCTTTATCGAGAGGTATTGAACCCAAAAAATCAATCTGCTCGTTCATCGAGTTTTTCAATGCCTCGACCACAGATTCTTCTGGAACTAGGTTTATATAACTCTGGAAATAAGGAACTTTATTATCGTTTTCTGACATGCTATTCAATTATCTTATTAAAATACCTCAAAGCCTCTTCGATAGATTTTACGCCATCAAATCTCAATCTTAGCTTACCTTTCTTTTCAGCCATCTCCCCAGCCTTCGGATACTTTTGAATGAAATTCAACACTCTGGTAAATTTTGTGGACTGGTAATATGGATTGGTTTGGTCAGCAATAAAAGTTCCGATAAGGGTATTCCTTTTTAATATCACTTTTTCAAATCCAATATCTCTGGCTAACCATCTTAACCGAACAGTGCT
>JBLIOB010000084.1:0-15478 GCA_047639575.1 Parvicellaceae bacterium | reverse complement strand
TTAAAAAAGATAATATAAACGCAGAAGGTAATTTGGCAATCATGAAAGAATTAAAAAACGGAATGTACATAGCTACTTTCAGTAACTCTCAGGTCAAAGAGACCATCAAATTTAACGTTGTAAATTAGTCAGGAATGGTAGGTAAAGTCGTTTTAGCGACTTCATTTATTATTTTGGCACTTGTTTCCTGCTACCAAGTTCGTAACCAGTTCACTGGGCCTAGTTTGGTTGTCAATGAGGATAAAAACAGTTTAGCCGATTCAGTCTTCGCTCAAATAGAGTTAGGAAGATTTCTTTTTTATGAAAATCTAATGTCCAGAGACTCTTCTTTGTCTTGTTCAAGCTGTCATATGCAAAACAGGGCATTTACAGACGGAGAACCAACTAGTATAGGGTTTAAAGGGCAGCGTGTAAGTAGAAATGCTCCAACATTGACCAATGTCAAAAATCGACCGATGTTACTGCTGGATGGTGTTAATCCTTCATTGGAGGATCAGGTATTGGTTCCAATTGCGGAGCATAAGGAGTTTGATTTTCACATTCTATTTATTGCAGAAAGACTTAAAACAATTCCAAAATATGTGGCGCTTAGTAAAAAAGCATATCATCGAGTACCTGATGCTTATGTTATTGCACATTCTATTGCCGCCTTTGAAAGAACATTAGTTAGCGATAATTCGGCATATGATAAGTTCTTGAAGGGAGATTCACTGAGTTTATCAGAGTCACAAAAAAGAGGCATGGATTTGTTTTTTAGCACATTGTATTGCACTGAATGTCATAGTGGTTCAGACTTCACAAATGAAGGCTTGACGAATAATGGACTGTATATACATTATGCTGACTCAGGAAGAATGAGAAGCTCAGAGCTTGAAGCTGACCGAGCAATATTTCGTGTACCTACCTTGCGAAATATTATGCTCACAAAACCATATATGCACAATGGAAGCCTAGCCACAATTGATGACGTTATCTACCATTATTCAACTGGAGGAAAAAACAATCCTCATAAAAGTGAAAAGATTAAACCCTTCATACTTACAAAAGGAGAAACTGAGGATTTGGTCCAATTTATGCATGCACTTACGGATAGTAGCTTTATTACAAACGAAGCGTTTTCAGATCCACATAAATGATTTAAACAATGCGCATTTTATTTTTTCTTATAATACTCATAACCAGCGGAACATCTTTCGGTCAATCATCCACTATACCTTCTACAAAAATTGTAACGCTGGAAGGAGTTCAGTTCGACACGAAATCGATTGATAATGGAGCAAAGCCAACGGTGATAATTTTCTGGGCTACATGGTGTAAGTCTAGTAAATCGCTATTAAATAATATAGCAGACGAATATGAGGACTGGCAAGATGATACAGGTGTTAAAATTATCGCCATTTCACATGACGACCAAAGGTCTCAGGCCAAAGTCAAGCCAACTGTAAATGCATCCGGATGGGAATATGAAATCTATTTGGATAAAAACTCAGATTTTTACAGAGCAATGGGTGTCCAAAATTGTCCACATGTTTTTCTTTTAAATGCTGAAGGAAGTATTGTGTTTCAAGAATCTGGATATTTACCAGGAAACGAAGATATTCTCTTGGAGAAAATTGAAGAACTGGTTAAATAGAGGATAATTAAAGTCAGAACAATAGATGTCCCAAGTTGAAGGAATATTTACAAAATTTGCTTTCTATCTTAGCGTCCTAATTTAACTAGCCTTTTTATTGCAATTCGTTGATGCGAGCACATAGGATATCAATAATGTGGAGAGTAATGGGCAAAAAGGCGTGTAGAATACCTTATATTTGATTCAAAGGAAAGAATTATGAAGCACATCTGCAGTCTTATTATCGTTTCAGTTTGCCTAATCGGATCCGCTTACGGCCAAGATTTTGTTTATATAACTGGTGAGCAACACCGTATTGATACCGTAATCAATGAAAACTACGAGAGCTACGAAATTGGAATGGTTACACCTACCGATGAGAACATCACGTTCAAGTGGGAATTAGTTTCAAATTCTTTTGATCCTGCGTGGACAACAGCCGTATGTGATTACACGAATTGCTATGTTGGGTTTCCTTCAAATGCAACTATGAATGCTATCACGGTTGCGGAAATGGCTGCAGGAACAAATGGTTTTATCAAAGTTAATATTACTTGTGGATTTAATTATGGTGATGGAACAGTAGAAATTTACGTATACGATCAAAACGATTACACTCGTGGTGATACAGTAAGCTTCACAATCCATTGGCCAGCTCCGGCAACAGCAGTAGAAGAAAATGTTTTGAGCATTAAAACATTTCCAAATCCAGTATCAGATCAATTAACTGTGGTGAATCAGTCGCCTTTACAAGGTCAGATTAATGTATCTGATATCTTAGGGAAAACGGTTTTTACAAATAGAATCATCGCTGGAGAAACAAAGAAAATTGATTTCTCTTCTTTTAACAATGGAATTTACCTAGTCAAGTTGACATCAGATGATGGGTCAACGACTACTAAAAAAATTGTCAAGAGATAGAAAATGAACTTATTGAAAGTACCTTTCTTAATGGTCTGTTTGCTTAGCATTCAGACCATTGTTTTTGCAGGTAACTCTAATCAAACGATCTACATCAATTCTGGTGTCCATTCCTGCTTCGATGGAGCTCAGATGGCTTTCAAAGCATTCAATTCGAATGCCACATTTACGAATAGAAATGTTCAGTTAAGCGCAGGCATTGGAGATACTATATTCCTGGAAGTGATCAATACTGATTCGGTTCAGCATGGATTCGATGTAAAAGGCTTAACTGGAGTGAGAGATACTGTTGCAGCATATGATACAATTAACGTTGTGGTTTCATCAGCGTCTTTAGGAACTTTCATCTACTACGATCATATTAACAATGAAGGCGAGGCCTATCTTGGACTCTCTGGAATCTTTGCAGTAGGAGTTAATGCCAATACTTTTTACTGGAATTTAAAGGACCATGAACTTGCTGTGAATGATTCCGTCATGACGGGCGGAACAGTTGATTGGATGACCTATTACCCAGATTATTTTACGATTAATGGGACAAGTAATCCTAACGTAAACCTGGACACAACAGCTAGAGTAGAAGGATCCATTGGTGACACAATTTTAATATTCATGGCCAATACGGGCCGAGCAGAACATTCGATCCATTTTCATGGATATCATCTTGAAATTCTTTACTCATCAGATCACAGTAATTACGTTGGAAGATTGAAAGATACTTTCCCAATGAAAAAAATGACCGGATACGTTCTTCAATTAGTCCCTGATCAAGTAGGTGAGTATCCGGTACATGATCACAATCTATTAGCGGTCACCGGTGGAGGCTTGTACCCATTCGGAATGTTTTTAACCATATTAATTCAATAGAACATGAAAAAGATCATCACGATTTTGTTCCTATTGTTTAGTGTTGGGACGTACTGTGCTCAAACTAATGTATTTCTTATTGGAAGGACGTTAGGGGACAAGATTATTGCTAATGGAGACACTTTAAGAGTCTTTGGTTTTGCACCAAACTTAGGTGCACACCCTCCTATTCCAGGGCCGTTAATTGAGGCGAATCAAGGCGACTCAGTGCATATTGATTTTTGGAATGTTTCTCAACTTCATCACCACACAATTCACCTTCATGGCTTAGACGTGAATCAACAAAATGATGGAGTGCCAATGTTATCTTTTGAGGTAGATCACATGGAACATGGCTTTTATCATTTTAAAGCTCCTCATGCAGGAACCTATTTATACCATTGTCACGTTGGTTCTACAATCCATTTACAAGCAGGAATGTATGGTCCAATCATTATTCGGCCTTCTGATGGAAGCAATACGACCTGGGATGGTGGTTATGCGTTTGATACAGAAACGATGATGTTTATGTCTGAATTTGATACGTTTTGGCATTCGGATTCAATATTGGACCACCCTCATGATACGACAGCTATGTTGGACACATTAGAAGTGCCACGGTATAATCCTGATAATTTCTTGATAAATGGGCTTTCTGATCACCAATTAGAAGATTCGATTGAATTAAACTCTAAAACTGATTTTGTCAATTACTTCCGATTAGTAAACATTGGGTACTGTTCTAACCGAGTAATTTTCCCTGCTTCCTTAGGAGCTCAGATTATTGATTCTGATGGAAGACCATTGCCATCTGTGGAAATGAATGATACGGTTGATATTTATCCAGGAGAACGTTATGGGGTATTAGTAGAATCTAATGTTGCTATTTTAGATTCAATTGAAGTTTATTATTACGATATGATGACCGGGGCAATTAAGGATACGCAGTATGTAAAGGTTAATATTAGAGTTCCTGATAATGTGCAAGAGTTAAAAATGCTTCAGGATTTAGTCCTTGCGCCAAACCCAGTTGGTGATGAGCTAAAAGTAATGTTCAACGCAGTTGAGAATAGAAAAGTTGGCTATCGCGTTATTTCCTTGTCAGGGAAACTAATGGAATCAGTACATCCAGTAATGGTAAGTCAAGGTAAAAATCAATTTTCGATAAACACTTCAAGTTATGCAGCAGGAACTTACCTGATCTCCATAATAGATGAAAATCAGGTGCTGTCTGAACAGTTTATTAAAACGAATGAATAGTGAAGCTTAAACGCTTACATATTGTTTGGGCTATTGCTTCGCTTTTATTTTTGTCATTTAGCTCGGGTGAGTCAAGTTTTAAAGTAGTTGGAGATAAGTCCATGAAAATGGTTCTTTCGCTAAATCAAAAAATTGAGCTTGCTGAAATGAAAATCCAAAACCTTTCGGACCGACCAATTTCCTTAGTTTGGACTAGAATTGATAATACTTTGAAGTCTGGTTGGGACTATTCAATGTGTGCTTATGGCAAATGTCAAATAGGAATTCCAACAACTGGGGTACTTAGCAAAATACTTCCTGGTAAAACGGGGTTCATTGCAATTCATTTATTTCCGAAAGGAGTAACTGGGAATGGTAAAGTTGCTTTTTCATTGCACGATAAGTACCACCCAGAGTTTAACGAAAAAGTAGAATTTATCGTTGAAGTAAATTAGATCGAAAGGCTTTCGTAATTTTAGGCGAAAGTAAACTCAACCTTATTAGCAAGTCTAGTCATACAGCCTTTATAAAAGCGAAAGCCAAAGAGCTCGGATTTCAGCAATGTGGTATTTCCAAAGCGGGACAGTTAGAGGCTGATGCACATCACCTGGAAAAATGGTTGAACTCGAACCAGCATGGTGAGATGAGTTACATGGCTAATCATTTCGACAAAAGAATTGATCCGACTTTATTGGTTCCTGGTGCAAAATCGGTAGTAAGCTTAGTCTTAAATTATTATCCAAAGGAAGTTGCGAAAAACGATATAGGTGACATCAAAATATCGAAGTACGCTTACGGAAAGGATTACCATAACATTATTAAATTGAAGCTCAAGGACTTCATGGAAGCAATTCACCAAGAAATTGGTGAGGTTGGTGGAAGAGTATTTGTTGATTCTGCTCCCGTTCTTGATAAGGCCTGGGCGAAAAAAAGTGGAATTGGTTGGATTGGAAAGAACTCCAATTTGATTAATAAAGAAATGGGTTCATTCTTTTTTATCGCTGAACTAATTATTGATTTAGAGTTAGACTATGATCATCCGATCAAAGATTATTGTGGTACTTGCACGGCATGTGTAGATGCTTGCCCAACTGATGCGATAACAGAGCCTTACAAAGTAGATGGGAGTAAATGTATAAGCTACTTCACTATAGAGCTTAAAAATGCCATTCCTGAAGAAGTGAAAGGGAAATTTGAAAATTGGGTTTTTGGATGTGATATATGCCAAGACGTTTGTCCATGGAATAGCTTTTCAACCGCCCACAATGAACCGTTGTTAAATCCGCATCAGGATTTACTTCAAATGACCAATGGAGATTGGGAAGAATTAACCGAAGATGTTTTCAGAGAGTTGTTCAGAAAATCGGCTGTAAAGAGAACGAAGTTTAATGGACTGAAACGGAACATTAAATTCATTACAGATTAGCGTAAAAGCAAAATGCCCAGCTGTAAAACAGTTGAGCATCTTTATTTAGAATTAATACTTTTTTATTTACGCGACTTTCATCGTATCAAACGCTTCGAAGATCACTTCTTTATACACATGTCCAAAGGTTGAAAGACACCAAACTTTAAGTGCTAAAATTTCGTCCTTTTTAATCCAACCTATGGATTTGTACAATTCCTTCCGGAATAGTGATTTGTCGAAGCTGACTTTTTGTAAAATTTCCTTACACATTTCAAACATGCTTGCTTCGTTTTATGGTTTTCCATTTTAAGTCCTTGCGAGCATCATGCGATGCAACCTAAGTGGAAGATGAATATAGAAAAATGTTAGATCAAATCCAAAGAAGTATAGACGAATTATCAACAGTTTTATTTAGTCTCCTCTAATCCAATGACAAAAGGTCTTTGGACGTAACCAACTTATTAACGTTACTTTAATTAAGTATAGTATATCTAACAGAAAAACTTAGCACTTGGTTCATTTGACCAATGTTAAGTCTGAACGAAGCGCCATTTACATGTTTCCGAATTGGTAAAATAGAGTGAGAAAGTCTGGTGCCAATGCAAAATCGCTCGGAAATCGGAAATTGAACGCCTATCGCTCCAGAAAATTCAAATTTAGAAATGTCTCCATTTCCTGTAATAATTTGATTGTTCTCATCTGTTTCACTCGATGAAATTAAATAGCCTCCGCTAAGACCTGCTTCAAAAATGACTCCTCTTACGTCATATCGCCCAAAAACGCCCAACTCACCATATTCTAGTTTCATGAGGTACTTAGTGAAATCGTTCATTTTATGATTTGGGGGTTTTAATGCTCCTTTTTGCGAATAACTTAAATCGAGCTCCAGTGCAAAATCGTCTGTAATAGATTTTTGGAAAAAGATTCCGGCAAAAAGCCCAACTTTGTTTATTCCCCGTACCGTGGTCCCTGTTACAGAAGTTGCATTTAGGTTTACCTGTGCACCTACATATGTTTTATACGCACTTGTGTCTGATTGTGCATTCACCATGGTGGTGCAAAACAGAAAGCAGAGTAATAAATGAATTCGAACCATTGATTTTATCATTGCATTGAAGGACATTTATGATCACCATAGGAGCAAAATACACAGCAATCACCTTCTTTGGGGTGAAACGCTGCTTTACAAGATGAACAGGTATATCGGATCATACAGGTTTCAGTTGGTAGTTTCTCAGATTGAATGTGTCCACATATTGGGCAAGTTAGTTCTGAGTACTCTGAAATCTTTTTACTATCAGACTGAACATCCGATACATTCGCTGAACAACCAATTAGCAGGATGCCAAAGAGAAAGATTAAAAATCTCACTGTTTAATAAATTTTGTGTTGTACGAGGTTCCACCAATTCGTAACTGAACTAAATAAAGTCCTGAAGCTAAAGACTCGATAACTATTTCATTTGAATTTGAAACATTCAACACTTGTTTTCCGCTTAAATTATATACCACAATCAAATCAATTTTCTCTGAAGCTTTAAATAGGATTGAATTTGTAGCAGGATTTGGAAAAGGCGTAACTATTAATGGCTTAAATTCGGGTAAAGAAGTGGTTAAGTTCCACGGATGCCTGCGAGCTCGATAACAAGAATAGCCGGAAGAAGCTGTAAACCGAAATTGATACACTATATCTCCGGAACTGTTTACTTCAGTGAAATTGGGGTCAACCACGTTGTTTCTAGCGCCCCAGTTAATAAACGTATTACCATTTGGCAAGCGCTGGGCGTTCCCCGTTTTACTGGAAGGTTGTCCGTTAGGATTTGAAAAGGACCAAATTAAAGTTGCTGTGTTAAGCAAAGTATCAATTATGTATTCTTTTGCTTTTGCTAGCGGAATAGAATGATTTACGCCATTGTCAAAAACCGTTAAGTGACCATTTGGAAGTATCCTACAATCATGTTGTAAAGACAGTTGATCCGGGTCATTAATTATAGCTAAATCCCCAAGCGTTCCTCCAAGCCTCCACTTAAAGTTACCATTAAGTCGGTTAATTTTAAACACTTGATTTAGGTTTCGAGCAGATACTATGATGTTGCCGTCCAAATCGTAGTCAATAGCATTAACATGCATAAAGTCTACGTATGAAGCGCCAGCCACATTAATAGAAGTTTCTTCAACATTAATGTAATCCCAAGATCTCCAATTAAATAAAAGAATATCGTTATCGTCAATAATTTGAATCACATTCCCAACTACAGATACATTCGTTATTCCACCAATAGCAGTTAAATCTGTTATCTGGGGGTCCTCAGACATCAATAAACTATTTCCATTTGGGAGGTGAATAAATTCGTGAAAATCCGCAATTAAACCGGAAGCGCCTTGAATTGTGTCTATCACCGAATAAGAACTATCCATTAAAACAAACCAATCATTTATTTTGTCAAAATAACTGAGGTAGCCGCTTGGCTGTAAGTCGAAATTCTGCACTTGATTCTCTGCCTGAGAAAAAATTTCAGATCCATCTGATTGAATTATACTCATGAATCTGTCTCCAGGAGACCCACCGTTTCTAAAGAAAATAGGGTCTATTGAAGAGGTAACGTTTGTATCTATAGTAAACGAAGGAATCACCCGTAAAACTGGTGCAATGTCCTCATTTTCGTAATCCGAGGTTACTTTTCGTCCGCGAACTGTGAATTCAACTAGAATTTCATGATTTATATTTCGAACCCTTATACGATCTCCCAGAAAAAAGGGGGTTCTTGGAATTAAATTAACAATTGCGTTTGATTCAGACTTTTTAAAGTCAAATTCTATGTTATTGAAGATATCAGATTCTATAATAAAGTCTGTTTGGTTGACTTTATTTTCAAAGCGGATTACAATTACTGATTCTTCATGAAGGTTGATTGAATTATTTATTGGAAATGTAACCGTAAATGCTTGAGCATTTGTTAGCTGTGAGGCACAGATGAAAAATATAAAAAAAAGAACCGCCCGAATTGTTTTCATATTACTCTAAAGATACAATAGATTAGTTATGTCTTAGGGTGCAACTTTAGTTTGAACCACCTGTAATACTTCTTTCGTAGCATCATCATAAACGTATGAGATAATATACATGTGATTTTCATCCCAATCTGCATTCATTGGGGTGGAAGAAATAACATATTGCTTAATGTCACCAACCACTGTTGTTCCTGTAATTGGATCTCCCCAGACACTGCCAGATAATGGCGTAGCACCTGCATCTTCAACAATTCCATAATGGCCAAATACATCGCGCATCACATGACGATGGATATAGTTGGGGTAGATGTCATCACCAGCGCCTGTGTAATCCGGGTGTTGACCTGGATAAGATAGTTGATAATCAACAATCGAATCTTCAATTAAGCAACTAACAACACTGTAGGTTCCAGACATGGTGTTTAACAATTCCACTTCAACTTTCGCGCATACTGTTCGATCCGCTAAGGTGCTGCCTGATAATTTTATTGAAAAATCTGGAGTTTGGCCCATAACAGCTGGTACTGCTGACGTCAGTTGGTTAGCATTAAAGAAAAAGAAAGGTGACGTAGATTCTGTCCGATTGATCATTAGCCTAGGTAAGCTAGAAGGAATGTCAAATTCACTCATTGTCTGTTCTGCTTCTTCGTTTTTCCAATCAGTGTAAAATTTTCCAGAGCTTGTCTGTACTTCATTAAAATTCGTATTTGGATGCATACTTAACACTATTAAGGTGTCTCCATACGTGTCATGCAATAGGTCTAACTCATAAATTGCACCTGGACAATTTCCACATAAATGTCCAGTGAAATCTTCAACTAGGACGTTTCTATGACTTTGAGTTGGCGTTGCAAATGAAAATAAGGTATCGCAACTTGCATTAGTTACTACGGAACCTATATTTGGAAATTCAACTTTATCACAACTGATAACTACAATTGTTCCAAGGGCTAAAGCAATAATTAATCTCTTTTTCATAAAATTTGTTTTAGAAACTGGTTGTAAATGTTATTGTTAATCCATTAGAGGCAGGTACTTGTCTACATACTCCACCTACACAGAATAATCCGGCTCGTTGCTTACCATATCCTACTGCTAATCGATGTGATTCATGAACATATCCTATATTAATATATGGGAAGTGATTCTGTAAATCTTCATCAGGGTTACCATAATTGTATTGATCGATTAACCCAATAGACCAATGCGGGGAATAGGTATACTCGAGTACTACTGTAGCCCAGTTCCCAAGGTGTTCTTTGGTTTGAAGGTGCTGTAGTTCAAGTCTGATGTTATGCTTTTTCTTAAATCGTTTAGAAATATCAATCACGTGAATCTGCGATATAATGTTACCGAGCACTCCTTTATTCTCGTTGTCAAAGGCTCCCAGATTAATGTCATTGTTATAAAAGAAGTTGAAATAAGTATACACCATTCTAAAGGTCTTGCTAAATTTCTTCTTAATCTCAAAGTTGAAATCTTGGAAGTACTTTTCTTTTCCGGGTACGAAGAAAGCATTATTAGTATACCCTTGTCTTCCGCTAGTTAAACTGCTGATGTCTTCAGTTAAATTAGTTGAATCCAAACCAAAAACGGTAGCAAAGTTCGCAGTTAATAGGATTCCGTATTTACCTCCAAGTTTACTTCGCTTTGGCACTTTATAAGTAATCTCTCCTTGATAAGCAACTTCTCCCCATGGTCTTGAACCGTATGGATATAAGGTGGAAGCCAAGTTATAAGAGTGTTGTTTGGTTAATGCAGGAGAATAGTTGATCATTAAATCGGTAAGCTCTGCAGTTCTATCCGATCTGAAACTAAAGTTATCGGTGGTTTTAGCATCCAAAGAAATTGAAAACCCTTTTGTGGCATAAGTTAAGTTCATCAAAGCTGCATGTCCAGGTCTATAGATAAATCCATTGTCTCCTGAAGGGTCATTGATTTTATAAGCGTACTCCGCATTAAATGAAATTTTACCATAATCCAGTTTTGCTCTTCCAGACCAGGTTCCAACATTCTCCGGTAAAATCAATCCAGGATTATCATCTGCTTGGTACTTACTAACAAAAGAACCTCCAACGATTAGATTAAGTTTTCTTGAAGGAAGTGAATCTTTAGAAAGTCCTGATAATGAATCCAATAATTCATTTATCACTAATTCCCCATCAAACCCTCTTACCAATCCAGCTCCATTAACAAGGCCATCTACGAATTGAAATCTTTGCTTGCCGTACATGCCTGTTAAGTATACCCCTGGAAGGAAATGTGCTTTAACCCTCATTCCGTCCATCGCATTATCAATTCCCAAAAGGCGCTCTTCATAGGCTCTGAATACTAATCCATTTCCAAATTGCTCGTAGAAATTTCCAACTGTAACGTCAACCTCCTCCGTTTTATATCTGGCAAAGCGGTACCCCAACCCGGTTCCTTCAAAACGATCTGGATACCCTAATTGAGCTGGTAAATAAGATTCATAGCGGATTCCTGCACTAACTTTACCTCTGGTATAAAGTAAGTTGGTAAAAGCAGTTAACGTAGACTTTTCCTCCGGAACCACAGCACCAATCGTGCTATCTTCCTGATATTGTTGGAAGGCAGCGGAAATATTCCCTTTAATTTCACCTAAATCTTTTTTCGTTGGGGTCTTTTCTTGTGCTATAACTGGATTAGTAATTCCAATTAAGAACATAAGCGATCCTGCAGAGAAAGCAATCAGCTTGTTCATTTTCAATGGTTAAGTTTGATCAAAAAGCACCGGTTAATAGTGCAAGTCAATTGGTTAGTTTTCGTTTGCTGATTAATAGAGTAGTTGGTTATTTTACTCCTGCAGCAGCTTTTACTTTTTCATACAGCTTGTCTTCATCTCCTGGAGCATAACTGTTGTGAGAATAAATAATATTCCCGTTTCCATCAATCAAAAATGTGTGAGGTACGTTTTGAACGCCCATAGCTCTTTTGAAGTCAGAGTTTTTATCAAGCAGAACTTCATATTCCCATCCTACTGAATTTACATAAGGCTTCACTCTAGTCGCTGAACGCGTATCGTCTATAGAAACAGCAATAAGCTTTACGCCAGTTTCATCAATCCAATCTTCGTATTCGTCCGCGATGTTATTTAATTCTTCTTTACATGGCTTGCACCATGTTGCCCAAAAGCTAATGATGATTGGTTTACCATCATTGCTAATAGTACTTGTATTAATAGATTTTCCGGTAAGGGTTTCAACTTTTACGCTGGGAACGGTTTTCTTTTGTGCAATAGATACACTGGTAATGAAAACTAGGGCTAGTGAAAGTGTTATTAATTTCTTCATTGTTGATTTATTTCAATTTTCTTTCTGTGTACCAAAATTCACGCCAAAACGGCTTAATTCCTAATACGTGGTAAAGATAGTGATAACGTTTGTCTTTCGGAAATGACTAGTAGCGCTTATTATTGAATTCCTATTTGATGCTTGTGTTGCTGTACGCCCCTAAAAAAGGGTCGAGTTTGATGTATTATTGGAAATCTAATATGACTAGTTAGTTGATTTTTATTATGGTTATTACAACCTAAAACCTCTAAAGTTTAATAAATTTTAAAGTGTAAGTTTTCGCGTGACTAATCTCTTCTGAAAGAATTAAATAATAAATGCCAGGACTTAATTTCTCAATGTTAATAATTCCATTAGTTAATTCCCCCTGTTTGGATTGAACGCCTAACAAGTTTATTAATTGGTACGAATAATTTTCTTTGGGACCTTCAATAGTAATACTTGATCTAGCTGGGTTTGGGTATAAATTAAATGTTGGATTATTTTCTGACTCATTTATTCCAACTGCACAGGTGCTTGGATATGGGTCTAACTCAATCGGACCAAAATTTTGCAGGGTTAAGAAAGCAAGGGCTGGGTCAGTTAATGATAATCTTCTAGCTCTAAAGCATGCATTTAAAAGAGTACCTGCTCCAGGTACAATCTGTTCTTGTGTCATGATAGAGTCTGTAACAACTGGATTTACATAGTCCCAGACTATGTTTTCCATGCTATCTATTTCAAAGAAATGTCCTTGCGTGCCTTCGTCAATAAGAATATTACCATTGGGAAGTTGATCGGCACTGGAAATAATTCGGCTGAAAAAATCAGTTGGCGTTGGACTGGTAAATGTGTAATGCTGCGTGGCTGGTGAAAATGTTCCATCACCCTCAGTGTCATATTCTCCACTTGGAAGAATAGTCGGTTCTATAATTTCAACTGCAGAATACTCGGCAGGTGTTCTGCCTCTGCCGTTATTAAAAAGTATTATTTTATTCTCATCTGGATGTCCTTGCGGAATCCAATGTGCGTCATGTTGGAAATAGAAAACCTGATCGGTTGAGTCTCCTAAGTCATAAGTAATTGGATTGCCCCATCTCCAGAGAATGTCTCCCCCTTTTCCAGAAGTTCCTCCTGCATGTGTGGCTGCTTCGGTTGTGGTTGTTGAATGATCAATAATGAAGATTTCATTCCATAGCGGACTACTAATTATAATTTGATCCAGTTGAGTATTATAGTCCACTGAATTAAGGTGCAGCCAATCTGGATTGTATCCGTTTCCAGAAAAATTCAAATTGAATAATTCAGGATGATCTGCCACTACACCAAAGTTATTCATCGTTGGATCATAGTCTTGAATTAAATGATCCCAAGCATGCCATTCCCATACCACACTGTCAGTTGTAGGGTTGTATTCTAATAAGTAATCTGGCCATAAGCCGCCAATTGCTACTAACGAAGAATCTCTTCCTTGAAGGATTGCCGCGTTTTCGTTTTTAAGTTCCCAAACTATCGTGATAATATTTCCGTTCGGCAGTACGCTAAAATCATGGTGCTGTCTTATCGTATCGTTTGCCAGGTCTAACTCCCATGCTACAAGTTGATCTGGTTGAATGGCTATTAATTTTCCTCCAGCTCCACCTCCATTAATTGGGGAGCCATTTTGGTATACGCATGTTCTGAGTAATAAACCATTGTCAAGTAGTTGAACACTGCCGCCTGATTTATAAGGACTGTTCCAGGAGTATTTAAGCTCGCCACAATTATCTATTAAATAAGTTTTTTCGCTTTGTTTTGGACCAAAGAGGGTATAGCCTGAATATGCACTATCACTCGTATGAAATAATCCAACTGTTTGCTGAGCGTTGGCAGATATTGTCAAAATTAAAAAGGCTAAAAAAGAAAAGGAAATCTTTTTCATAAGTATTGGTTAAAATGGTTGGTAAAAAAGAGACCCGTGTGCCAAGGGCACACAGGTCTCTACAATTAAATGTTGTTGTGAATATTACTTCGCAACGTTAATTTTGATAGTTTGAACTTTTCCGTTCAAGCTAATATTTGCAAAGTACATTCCGTTCGCGTTGTTCGAAAGATCTACAGAAGTGATAAAAGAACCAGTTCCAAGGTCTTGAGCAACCGTGTAAACAACTTCTCCTAGCATATTAACCACAGTGATATTCAATGCACCAGCTTCTTTAACGTCAAGAACGATGTTAGAAAAACCACTAGTTGGGTTAGGATAAGCATTCACTTTGAAATTGTTGGCAAGCTCCTCAACTGATACTGGGAAAGAACCTTTTCCAGCATTAAGGATTTCTTCTGTAGAAGCATTAATCAACATTCCCACCATGTGCACATTAGCCATGTTCCAAGAAGCATTTTGAGCGATAGTGTACGTGTGAGTTTCACTTGCACCAACAGTGATAGTAGCTGGAAGTGATCCAGCAGCACCATTGTACTGATTGTCAGCAAGAGCTATAGCTACGTGATCATGTTGGAATGGGTTAACTGTTGCCGCACCTGTAGCGAAATCAAAATTCGGCATAGATCCACCGTTTGGCATAGAAAGTGCACCAGAACCACCACCACTATAGTAGTTTTCTTGTTCACCATCCACGTCATCTTCAAGAAGAACAGCAGCAAGTCTATAATCTCCTGAAAGACCACCTACGAAATCAGCAGTTACGTTTACAGTTACATTAGATCCGTCATAAGATCCAGTTACAGTAATAGACGCTGGAGGAATTTCACTTGCTCTAGCAGCATGCATAGAAGCAAAAGTGCTTGGGTCACCACCAACCATTCTGTCTACTCCACCGTGTGGATATCCAGTAAATCCTGGGAGACCTGCAGTTCCACTATCGTAAGCAGCAATTGCCATTGGATCAGCGTTGTGAACAGCAATACCAATGAAATCAGAAGGATTAGACATTGCCATTTCAGCCATAGCCACATTACCTCTTGGACACCATCCACACCATTCACCAGTCTTCTCTTCACCAACAGTAACCTTAGCTATAATTGCGGAAACAGCGCTAATTGAAGTACTTAACATGTCGTTTGACCCGTCAGCATCACCAGTAGCAACAACAGTAACATCAACCGCGTAATTGTTACCAGCAACAGCAGTCAAGGCTGTGCCATGCGTAAA
>JBLIOB010000083.1:0-15703 GCA_047639575.1 Parvicellaceae bacterium | reverse complement strand
TATATGAGACTCCAAATGCAGCTTTTTCTTTATTAGATTCAGTTGGCTGTGTTTCTTATAGTCCTGTGATGACTAATTTAAGTACTGGTCATGACAATGAACTTTGGGACATGGGCGATGGCAATCAGTATAATACCTTACCTATTCCCTATAGCTATGCTAATGCTGGAACATATAATATAACTGTAACTACTTCTGTAGCGAATTTATGCTTCGATTCAACTTCACACGCAATTCTTGCTATTGGACTTTCGGATGCAACAATTGACCCCGTAGCAGATTTATGTGAGCAAAACGGCTCGTTTGTTTTAACAGCAGCTGATATCGGAGGAGCATGGACAGGACCAGGGATTTCGAATGCATCTACTGGGAACTTTGATCCGTCAATTGCAGGGGTGGGGGTTCACACGATTTATTATGAGATTATAGGTACTTGTGGTGACATTGATTCAATTCAAATAAATATAATTGCTCTTGAAGATGCATCCATCTTATCCGTTAATACTCATTGTGGAAGTGTAACACCTTTTAACCTTACAAGCCTTGGATCAGGAATTTGGTCAGGAGTTGGTATTGTTGACTCTTTAACCGGATTGTTCGATCCGACCGTGAGTGGAAATGGAAATTTTACCGTAATTCACACAACAACTAATGGAATATGTTCGGACCAAGACTCTATAGTTCTTCAAATTGCTCCGCAATTGGATGCTTCGTTTATGGGTTTAGCTCCTATGTGTGATAATTCAGGTCATAAATTTTTTATTGCCAACCATCCAGGAGGAATATGGTCTGGACCTGGAATAGTGAATGTGGCGCTAGGTGAATTTGATCCAATTATTGCGGGAGCAGGCATACACAATATTACGTATAGTTTGGTTGGAACATGTGGAGACACACTAACCAAAACCGTAACTGTTAATGAAACCCCTATCGCAACAATAACGTCAAGTCCAACATCGGGATGCTCAATTCATGATGTGCAGTTTTTCGGAACGTCTGGTATAATCTATAGTTATAGTTGGGAGTTTGGTGCAGGAGATACTTCAAGTATTCAAAATCCAAATATTACTTTCGGTCCTGGCTTGCATGATGTTCAGTTGATTGTTACCGCCAACGGGTGCTCCGACACCGCTTCTATGCAAAGTATGATCGTTGTGCATGATTCCATTCCTTCTGTTCCAGAGATTAATCGGGTAACAGTTACAGGTGATAACAGCATACGAATAGAGTGGAAAGAATCCGTAGATCCTGCATTTAATGAATACGTTTTGTATAGAGAAAATATAAATACCGGATTATTCGAACAAATTCATATTGAGAATCTAGTTGCAACTACTTCTTTTGTAGACTACGGAGTAAACACTTTAACAAACTCACATTGCTATAAATTAATTGAAACAGATATTTGTGGAAACGAAATTAGCATAGTGGAAGCTATTGCGCATTGCACTGTAAATATTGACGCTACGGTTTCTGGTAAACACCATGTAGATGTAAGTTGGTCGCCATATGTAGGTGCATCCATTTCTGGGTATGAACTATACAGATGTGTTGATACAGATACCACATTGTATTTAGTGGCAACTGTTGATTCAATAACTCTAAAATTTACAGATCCAACTTCATATTGTAATCTTCAATACTCGTACAAAGTGAAAGCGTTGAATGTTGGAGGAACCACCTTAAATTCTTGGAGTGATTCAGCTCGAGTATATGGTGAAGGAATTGAAGATGAGCAAATTTCCAATATTATAAGAGCAACAGTATTGAATGATGAATCTGTTTGGATTGAATGGACAGTTCCAGAAGTTGGAAGTGATTTTATTGACTCCTATCACATCCTTCGATCAACGGATTCCTTGAGTTTCGTTTCTCTTGGAAATGTAGCTGGAAACATTCAGGGGTTTGAAGATCTTGAAGTAGAAGTAATGGATGAAAGATATTACTATAAAATTGAAGTAATCAATCAGTGTCCAGCCACAAATAGCATAGGTGAAATCGGCACTTCTATTTTACTTCAATCAGAAAAAATTAGTGAAACGAAAGGACTTTTAAACTGGACTCCATATCAAGGATGGAAAGACGGTGTTGACACTTACCAAATTCAAGTGTTAAATGAATTTGACCAGTGGGTTACAGTAAAGGTAGTAGATGGAAAAATATTAAACTCAACCGTTGATTTTTAACGGACATTGCAGCTCAATAAAAAGCCTCGTACTTCATTATTACGGGGCTTTTTTGTGCGTTTTAGTTTCCCAACGTAGCAGTTTCATGTTTTATCATTTGGAGGGCCAACTACCACTTTGGAAAGTCGACTTACCCTTTCGGAAATTTCTCATTCACTTTCATCGGTTTACGCAGTATACTTGCTAAGAAACGAACAAGAAATGAAAACATTAGCATACATATCCTTTAGAAAAACCATTCAGCTTTGTACTGCATTGTGTCTTATGATATTGGTTTCTAATTCTGGCAACGCTCAGTCTATAGGATCAACAGAAAATGGTTGTGTTAGATTTAGAATCGTAGCATTGAAACAAGCTTCAAAAGCAACAGTTAGCGTTTCGAATACAGCTACATTAAAAAAATCAGCTTCCTTATTTATGCCTACAGCATTTACGCCAGATGCGGATGGCGTTAATGATGCTTTTGGAGCAAAGGGAATCAATGTTAGCGATTTTCATATGGAAATATATAACAGATGGGGAGAGATAATATTTGAGAGTGATGACATAAACACTCAATGGGATGGGAGCTATCACGGAAGTAGCGCCCAACAAGGATCGTACATATACAATGTAACTGCATATGATGTCGAAAAAGAAGAAGACATTTCCACTTCAGGAACCGTAGCCCTATTAAGATAACCTGAAAAGCACACCAAAATGAAATCACTATTAACCATCATATTATTTACCACTGCAAGTTTGGCTACTTATGCCCAAGATTCTCATTTCACACAATTCTATTCTAATCCAGTATACTTAAATCCAGCAATGGTAGGACTTAGGAAATGTGCAACCGTTACTATGAATTACAGAAATCAATGGCCAGGGATTAAAGATGCCTACACTACTTTCAGTAGCACTTATGACCAACATGCGGATAAATTACAAGGCGGTGTTGGTTTTAACTTATTTCATGATCGCGCAGGCAGTGGGAGATTAATGACGACTTCTTTCAGTGCCGCTTACGCATATGAATATCAAGTGTCAAGAGATATTACGATTAGGCTAGGCGGAAAAGCAACTTATGTGAATAAAGCAATTGACTGGACAAGATTAGTGTTCGGAGATATGATTGACGCTAGACAAGGAATTATTTATGATACGCAACAAAAATTTGGAGACCCAGTGAATTTCGCAGATTTTTCTGCGGGAGGGTTAATCTATACTGATTACGGTTTTGCCGGTTTTGTAGTTGATCATTTAACTCAACCAGCTGAGGGATTATTAAATAAATACGCTACTACTTTACCTCGGAAATTTACTTTCCATGCTGGTGCTAACATACCATTAGGGAAAATGTGGAAAAAAGACAGGTCAATTTCACCAAATATCCTAATTGCCAAACAAAATGAATTCACTCAAATAAACATAGGGTTATACCTTAGGTTAAGAGAACTGGTAGTTGGTGGGTGGTACCGAAATAAGGATAGCTTCATATTGTTAGCAGGGTTCGAAACTAAAAAATTCAAATTTGCTTATTCTTATGATATTACTACCTCTGGAATGCTAAGTCAAACGCTCGGTTCACACGAACTATCTTACACGGCATATCTTCCGTGCCGTGGTAATAAGAAGAAAAAGATGAAAGTGTTATTCTGTCCTGTGTTCTAATCAATAATATTTTTAAAATACCGGTTTGTGTACTGGTAAATAGGTTCAAAAAGGGGAACTGTACTTTGTGCGGTTCCCTTTATTTTGAACCATTGACAACCGTTAGAGGGAAATCTTGCCCAAAACTGTAACTAGTAGGGTATTGTTCAGTTCCGTGAAACTGCTTTGATAACTCTGGAACTCTCGTCTCTACATAAGATTTAATTTCATTCACCGTAATCTTATTATCAGAAGAAAATTGGTTTGGCTTTCCATTTAACAATTCCAAAATGGAGTAAGTAAATATTCCATGTTTTAAATCGCCTACTTCATTGGCATATTGCGCATCTTGAGAGGCTGTCAAAAAGAAAGTCCCAGTGCTTCTTGCAAGCTGAGCCAGCGCCTTTTCTCTCGGAGCTCCTCTTGTTGCAAAGGCGGTTAAAGCACCGCCAGATTGACAAGCGTCAATGATGAAAAGTTGTTTTTGGGCAGATATTTCCCTCGAGTAATCCATCAATTCTTTAGCAGAAACGGCCCTGTTATTGAGCATTTGAATATCACCAAACAAATTAGTTACGTCATGAGTCACCAAATAAAACTCGCCAGGATCCGATCCTTCTCCAGTGCTCATAACCCCATGACCAGCATAGTACAAAACAAAGACATCCTCCGGTCCAATTTTGGAAGTGATTTCTTTAAAAACTTCATCGATTTTTTCCTTAGTCACATCTGCATCATGAAGCGCGTATGGGTAGATTTCATTAAATAGTTCTTTCGCCCCCTTTTCCACTGTCTTCGCGAAACTTTCCACATCATTCCTAGCATAATTAAGAGTGTATGCTTTGTTTTTGTACTCATTGACACCAATGGTCATTAGGAATAAATCAGTCTTACCCGCCTCCTGGTCATAAATCATCGTAAATTTTTTAGGAGGTGATTCGATACCATTTTCATTAATTGCTACTATTTCCAAATTGTTCTCACCTGGAATAAGATCTATTTCAAAATTTCGTTCCTGTTTGGTGGCTCCTCTAAAGCTTACATCTTGTTTGAATGGCTCACTTAAAATCAATTTTCCGTTATTATGAATCCTAATTTTCTCCGCAATGTTGGATTCATTTTTGGCTGTAATGTTTAATGAAATTTGATTCCGGTTGTGTTGATAAATGGAATCATTTGATACATGGGTTTTTTTATTCTGAAAGTCATTGAATGAAGTTTCTACATTCGAAACAGACTTCATAAGTTCTTTTATATTCTGTCCAGTGGCTTTGAATCGCTCACCTTTCATAATCCGTTTTTGTAATCCTGGAGTGTGATATTTTTTGAAAAACGAACTGACTGAAAGTGATTCCATTCCGGAAACATAATTGATCAATTTTAACGCTTTGCTGGTTCCATCAAAATAGCCAGCCTTATTTTTTGCTAGCCAGTTAGATCGATCTATCGATATATATGTGTAAAGCTCTTCATATGTATCAAGGTCCCAAACAATCACAACGCCATCCACACTACAGGAAACTAAAATGCCAGCTTGTTCAGATACAGACAGAGAGCTAACAGAGCTGGTGTGACCCTTTATCGAATGAAGAGAATCCCCTGAAACGGGATTAAAAACGTGAATAATTCGATCTGTTCCTCCTGAAAATGCAAGGTTTTTAGTAGGATGAGCAACAACAGATAATACAGCACCTTGATGACCTTTGAATTTACTGATAAGCGCTCCCGTATTTCCATTCCAAGTTTTTACACTTCCGTCCCAGCTACTTGAAATTAAATACTTCCCATCATTGGTGAAATCAAATCCTGATATTGTTTTAACATGTCCTTTATGAGATCTAAATATTTCCTTCGAATCTAATTCAACGAATTCAAGATTTTTAGAAAGGTCGGCTGAGATTAAATACATATTGCTCGGATGAAAATCCACCTCATAACTAGACGCGTTGCCCTTGTCAATGTATCCCGTTTCTTCTCCGTTAGAGACGTTCCAAGTGCGTATGGTACCGTCCCAGCTACTGCTTATTATTTCAGTTCCTAAGGAATTAAATTTTAAATCAAAAATCAAGTTTCTATGTGCGCTTATTCTTTTGATTTCATTGCCGCTTTCAACGTCCCAAATAATAATTTTCCCATCACCTCCGCCTGTCACAACTAGCTTACTGTTTGGACTAAAATCGAAAGCCATTACTTGCTGGTTATGACCAACTAGTCTGTGCCACAGTTTGCCCGTAGTTGTGCTAATAATTTGAGCAGAAGTGTCTACTTTTCCATGGATAAAATATTGACCGTTTGGACTTAACGCAACCTCCGTTTTGTTTTTAATGTAATTCAAGATGATGACGTCATCCCACCTTTCGCTGCTATATTTGAGAAGATCATTTTTCGGTGCGTTTAAATATCCTTTATAAGTTTTTTGCTTTTTTCCAGATACAACATTCCAAGTGCTGGCAGTATTGTATTCATCGGGAATTATAATCGTTAATCCGTTAGGGCTAAATACTGGATGGAAATAGGATAAGAGAGAAGATTCAATTTTTAATTTTTGTTTTCCTGACTTCGTTTCGTAAACAAGGACCTTTTTGTCGTCTGAGACTAAAATATATTTATCGTCATTACTAAAACTTATGCTAACTGGTCTGCTTGTTAGAGCGGTTAACGTTCTAATCCTTTTACCAGATGAGGTGTTCCATAAAACTAGATTAGTTTTCTTAGTTCCAGTTGCTATTACTTTTCCGCTATGGCTAAAAGCTAATTGCATATTACATCCATCACATTTTACTTTTGGATCATCTTTTAAAGTGTGCAACGCTTTACCAGTTTTCGCATCATAAATAGTTGAAAAAAGCTTAGTAGAGCCTAATGCGACTAATTTCCCATTTGGACCGAATTCAACGTTGTTTGTTTTGTCAAATTCTAGCGAAACAGTATCGAAAGGAGCTATTAAGGGAATTAGTCGAGTTGTATTATAATTAACAAGGTCCGCAATTTGGTCACCTAAAGGGCTAATGTGGTTTTTCTTCACCGCTGAAGCATGAGTTTTACCATAGGTGCCAATTACTTTTAAGTCTTTAATTGAATATAAATAAGCTGAACCTCTGGCATCTGATAGCAGTAAGTTCCCATTAGGGGCAAAATCTGCACCCTTAATACCTTCTTTTCCTAACATGTGTTCTAGCTCTAGATCTCCGGTTAATACATTGAATAATCGAACATAATTGTCAAGCCCGGTTGATAGGATCAAAGACCCATCTTCAGAAAATTTAATTGTGCGAATTCTTCCTGTGTGTGCATTGAAAGACCTAATTTCCTTTCCTGTTTTTGTGTTCCAAAGCTTTATTGAAAAATCGGCACTGCCCGTAGCTAGATATTTGCCAGAAGGATGGAATGCTGCACAGGTTACCTTTTGAAGATGCCCCTTTTGAATGACCGTCTCAATTTGCTCTTGGGCAAATAACGAATGTGTAACGCAGACAAGTAGAATAGTTAAATATCTCATGAATTGATCCTTTTACCATTGTAAAGATACCAATCTAATTAGTCCTTGTTGAATCAACAAATTACCACATAAGATTTGGGATATCGAAGCTTGTTTGTTAAACTTGGCTGGATATTGGCTATTTTAGTATTTCTGAAAAAGTATAAAAACATATTTGGCTACACGCTTTTAACCATTTATGCGATGGTGTTGTTGCATAACATCATTCCGCATCAACATAGTTCAGATCAATGTCCACATCATGCTCATGTTGGGCAAGATCACGATCACGATCATGCAGGTCATACTGGAATTATGTTATCAATCTTTGATATGTTTGACTCGTTCAGTCACGAAGGGATATGCGTTGGCCATTTTGAAAACGTCTTGATTTCTAAGGTGGAAAATGATTTAGAAGTTCCAAGTGCCGAGTTCTGTTTTCTGCCTAACGGATTTGATTTATTGTTAAATCCGCAAACAGAAATTGATCCGATAGAGTCTAAAGTTGAAAATTGGAATCATCCGCCCAATCTGCTTGGTAATGAGTATGTGTCATCTGGCTTATCTCATAGAGGTCCTCCTATTTCGTAATAATGGTGTCTTTTCTCGCCCTAAAGTGCACTGCGCTTTAAATAGGAGAAATAAGTAGTAATGATCTGTTGATCAGCTATAATCTAATCACATGAAGAATTTAATAATGACGGTAGTTTGTGCCGTCTTGGTAAGCCCAGGCTTTACCCAAAAGGTTCAAGACGTATTGAACCAAATAGAGACAAACAACAAGAAAATAAAAGCGGCTAGTATTTTAGTGGACGCAAGTAAAATTGAATTGATTACTGGGATCAACCCAGATGATCCTTTCCTAGAAGCCGATTACATGCTAGGTCGGCCAATTGCCGGGGGCGATCAATTTGATTTCACGGCAGTTCAAGCATTCGACTTTCCTTCAGTCTATGGTAGGAGGAAGCAGGTTGCTGCGAGTAAAGGCAAAGTTCTGGATCAAAATTTCAGAGAAGTTCGTCTAGAAATCCTTTTCGAGGCTAATGAGCTATGTATAATAGGCATTCATTTGAATCGGAAACAGCAAGTTTATGAAGAACGAAAACAGCTATCTCAATCTATTGCTGACGATTATGAAAAGAAATTTAATGCGGAGGAAATAAGCATTTTAGATTTGAATAAGGCCAAGATTCAATTGCTAGGAATTGAGGTTGAGTTGCGCTCTCTTAAATCTGCGATTAGAATCAATAACGCACATTTAACCGAATTAAATGGCGGGGTAGAAACGGCCATCACTAATAATGCCTATGAGGAAGTTGGTGATCTACCAACATATGAGGTTCTGCTAGATTCAATAGAAAGGGCAGATCCTTCGCTGCACGCATTAGAGGAGCAAACTAAAGTGTATGAAGCGAATTTTATGGTAAGTAAAGCAATGAAGCTCCCAAAATTCGAAGCTGGTTATCATTATCAGTCGGTACTAGGCCAAACTTTTAATGGTGCTCACTTTGGCATTAGCATTCCACTCTGGCAGCAAAAGAATACTGTAAAATCAAGTTTAGCGAAAATTGAATTAGGTAAGATTATGTTGGATGAGCATCGAGTTGAACATCATTATAAAATCAATGAGCGCTATAGCATGTATTTGAATCTTAAAGAGAATTTACAAGAGTTTAATAAAGTTTTGAATGCAAATGATAATGAAGGGATATTGAAACAGCTTTTACTAGCTGGAGAGATTGATTTTATAACCTATGCCCTTGAACTAGAGTACTTTTATAAAGCTCAAGATGATATGCAAACCACCGAAAAAGAATATCAAATTACTATTGCTGAACTTTTAAAATACAAGCTATGAAAATGTCAAAATCAATTTTAATTATTGCAGTTTTCTCTATTGGCTTGTATGGCTGCAAAGAAACTGATCCACATGCCGGCCATGATCATGGCGCTGGTGGACACGAGGATCACGCGTCACATGGAGGTCATGCACATGATTTATCTATTACTTCTTGGTCAAAGCACACAGAAGCATATATAAAGTATAAGCCATTAGTGGCTGGTGCTGAAGGTAAATTCACCGTTAACGTTACGCTGCTAGAAGGTTATCTGCCTTACGAGGATGAATTAACATATGAAATGTTAGTAGAAGGGAAGTCGATGAAGTATGGAACAGCAGAATTGAAATCAGCTGGGACGTATACACATTCCGATGTTCTTCCAGAAGGTGAAATCGAAATAAAATATGGAGTTAAGACGGCTGATAATGTAGATTACGTGGTTGTTACTGGCATAACCTGTTTTAATAACAAAGAAGCGGCTGAGCACGATGCTCATGAAAACGGGCATGAAAATCCGAATGCTATTGAATACGACAAAACACAAGCCTGGGTAACAGAGTTTAGCTCGGTATTCGCGGTTAGAGATACCATTTACAATGTTATAAAAGCTGGAGGCCACATTATGGGCTCTGTCGGTGATGAAAAAACAGTTTCAGCCACAGCCGCAGGAATAATTGTTTACAGCTCGGATCTGGTGATTGGTAAGCCAATTAAGAAAGGGAGTAGATTGTTTACAATTGTTGGAGGCGGAATTGCCGATCATAATTTAGAAGCACATTTCCTAAAAGCGAAATCAGAATTAGAGAAAGCAACAAGTAACTACGAACGTAAACAATCGCTTTATGATGCCGAAGCAGTGTCTAAAGCCGATTTGGAAGAAGCGAAGTTGGAGTTTGAGTTGGCTCGGACTGACTATAATAGCGTTTCTGCCGGTTATTCAAAAGGGGGTAAGTCAATAAAAGCTAATTCTTCCGGATACGTAAAGGTGTTATTTAAAACCGAAGGAGATTATGTAGCAGTAGGTGAGCAATTAGCGATAGTCTCAAAAAATGAAAAACTAATGTTAGAGGCTCATGTCGGACAAGCTGAACAAGAAAATTTACCCGCTATTGTTTCAGCAAATTTCAAGTTAAATAACAAGATGTTTTCAATTAAGGATTTTCATGGTAAGTTAATTTCTTATGGCAGATCAGTAAGTAAAGAAGATCCAAAAATCCCCGTTTATTTTGAATTGGCAAATCAAGGAAACTTGATGGTTGGAAGTTTCACCGAAGTATTCATTCAAACTGGACCAGTAAAAATAGCCGTAGTAATTCCAATGGATGCGCTTCTAGAAGACTACGGACACTATTCTGTGGTCGTTCAAACTTCTGGTGAAACTTACGAGATTAGAGCTGTAGAATTAGGTGTTTCTGACGGGGTTCGAGTAGAAGTAGTTAGTGGAGTGAAAGACGGAGAGCGAGTTATTGTAGATGGAGCTTACCAAGTTAAAATGGCAGAAATGAGCGGGAAAATCCCAGCACATATTCATTAAAAGAATTCAGTTATGTTGAAATTTATCTTAGATATATCACTTAAAAACCGACTGGTTGTTCTTTTAGGGGCTGTGGCTTTATTGATGATTGGTGTGTACGTTACGAGTACCATGAAAATTGACGTTTTTCCAGATTTGACAGCTCCAACAGTAACTGTAATAACAGATGCGCACGGATTGGAAGCTGAAGAGGTCGAAAAGCAGGTAACAAAGTGGGTGGAAACCGGTCTTAATGGCTCTCCAAATGTAAGAAGGCTGAGATCTTCTTCTCAAAAGGGAATTTCAACTGTTTGGGTGGAGTTTGAATGGGGTACGGAGATTTATAAAGCGAGGCAAATCGTTTCTGAAAAAATCCCTCAAATATTAGAAGACCTTCCTTATGGTATTGGAAAACCAACGATGGCTCCGATCTCCTCTATAATGGGCGAAATCATGATTGTAGGTGTAAACGCAGATCCAAATTATAAGGGCGAGCCAATGTCTCCTATGGACATGAGGACTATTGCAGATTGGGAAATAATGCCAAGACTTAAAGCTGTTGAAGGCGTGGCTAATATAGTTACGGTTGGTGGAGAGTATAAACAATACCAGGTGCAAGCGCTTCCGCTAAAAATGGATTATTATGGAGTGACTTTGAATGAATTAACGGAAGCTGTAAAAGCGTGTAATGCAAGTTCTTCTGGTGGAATTCTTAATCAGTACGGGAATCAGTACGTGATAAAAGGGGAAGGGAAAGTTCATAAAGTAAGCGATATAGCATCTGGGTTTATTAAGATGAAGTCATCTGATCATGTTGGGGGTGCTGACATTCCTATATTGATCGGTGATGTTGCTAAGGTTGAGATTGGATATAAAGATAAAGTTGGGGATGGATCAATGAATGCAGGTGCTGCAGTTTTACTTACTGTAATTAAGCAACCTGATGCAAATACATTGGAAGTCACTGAAGAACTGAATAAGGCAATTGAAAATTTAAGGCCCTCGCTGCCTGAAGGACTTCAAGTCGATAATACGGTTTTTAGACAAGCCGATTTCATCGAAGCTTCAGTAAGTAACTTACAAAAGACCTTATTAGAAGGCGCTTTGTTCGTGATCTTGGTGCTCTTTATATTCTTAATGAATTGGAGAACCACAGTTATCTCTTTGATTGCTATTCCGCTTTCTCTGTTGGTCAGTTTTATCGTGTTAAAAATGATGGGTTACACGATAAATACAATGAGTTTGGGAGGGATGGCTATAGCCATCGGAGCACTTGTGGATGATGCGATTATTGATGTCGAAAATGTTTATAAACGGCTAAGGGAGAATGTCAAGCTACCAAAATCGGAACAGTTGTCTTCTTTAAAAGTAGTGTTTAACGCGTCTGTTGAAATAAGAAGTTCAATATTAATTGCAACACTTATTATCATTGTGGCTTTTATTCCTCTATTCTTTCTTGGTGGAATGGAAGGTAGGTTGCTTCAACCGCTAGGGATCTCATTTATTACATCTGTAGTTACGTCTTTGTTTGTGGCAGTAACAATAACTCCAGTGCTGTGCAGTTATTTGCTGAAAAGAGAGAAGTTATTGCTGAAACAGTCAAATGGTACTAGGGCAGAGCGGTTTTTGAGTAAAAGCTATAAAGCTGTTTTGAAGAAATTCTTGAAAGTTCCTAAACTTACTATTGGAGTGGCAATACTTGCATTTGTAATTAGTCTTTTTTGCCTATCCGGGCTAGGTAGAAGTTTTTTACCACCGTTTAATGAAGGTGCACTTGTGCTGCTGGTAACAGGACCTCCGTCAATGTCTCTTGAGGAATCTAATAAAACTGGAAATGCAATTGAACAAATAGTCCTGTCCTTACCTGAAGTAGACGTGGTAACAAGAAGGACTGGAAGGGGAGAACTAGACGAGCACGGTCAAGGGGTGAATGCCGCTGAACTAGAGGTGCCATTTACGATTAAAAACAGGTCAAAAGAAGAGTTTTTAAAGGCGCTTAGAAAAAAGTTGAAGGCAGTTTCTGGAGTTAGTGTTATCGTTGGAATGCCAATGGGACATCGTATAGATCATATGATTTCAGGTACGCGCGCGAATATTGCAATTAAAATATTTGGTCCAGATTTAGCTAAATTATTTTCACTAAGTAACGCTGCAAAGTCAGAAATAATTGACATAGACGGAATAGCTGACGTTTCTGTAGAACAACAAATTGAAGTTCCTAAAATTGAAATTGTGCCTAACAAAACGCTATTAGCTCTAAACGGATTGACCGTTAAAGCGTACAATAATTTCATTGATGTAGCTTTTGCAGGAGAGGTCGTGGATAAGGTACCTGAAGAAAACGGGACATTTGACTTGGTGGTTCGATATGATTCAAGTTCCAGAGGTACTATCGATCAAATTAGAAATGCCCTAATTAATAATGGTCTTGGTCAGATGATTCCACTTAAGGATATAGCTGAAATTAATTCAATTTCAACCCCCCATACTATTAACAAGGAAAAAGTGCAGTGTAAAGTTGTTGTTTCTGCAAATATTAGCGGGCGAGATTTAAAAGGAGTAGTAACAGATATTCAAAATAGATTAGCCGCTAATTTAGATATGCCGCCAGGGTATAGAATTGAATATGGTGGTCAATTCGAAAATGAACAAAAGGCTTCTAGGATGTTATTGATCACGTCAATTTTTGCCATTCTTATCATTTTCCTGCTGTTATACTTAGAATTCAAGAAAATAAAATTAGCATTAATCGTTCTTCTCAATTTACCATTGGCTTTAATTGGTGGGATTTTTATCGTCTATTTTACAACTGGAATAGTTTCAATTGCATCTACGATTGGTTTCATTAGTTTGTTTGGTATTGCTACCAGAAATGGAATCCTATTGGTCTCTAGATATCAGGCACTTGAAAAAGAAGAGCCCGACATGGATAAACGGATCATTCATGGTTCAATAGATCGACTGAATCCGATCCTGATGACTGCCTTAACAACGGCTTTAGCGCTTGTTCCGCTTGCAATTAATGGTTCAGAGCCTGGGAACGAAATTCAAAGTCCAATGGCCATCGTTATTCTGGGGGGGCTACTAACCGCAACGTTTTTGAACATCCTAGTAATCCCCTGCGTGTATAAGCTAACTGTTAGAAGTCGCGCTTAATACGGTTAGTTTGACGATGTACAGTACTTAGCCAATTGTCATAGCGAAGTCCATATCCTTTAGTGTTTAATGACAAGATTATATTGTACTTTGCCCTATGAGCAAAGTACTAGGGGTTCTATTATTGTGCATTTCACTTTTCTTGGGATATACGTCACAAGCGGAAACGGACGGGTTTGTACCTGGCGGACATGTAAATCCGCTAGAGGGAATTTTGCACATGAATCTAGGAAGTAAGGTCAAAAATTTTGATAGTCTCAATGTTTCTAATCGATTGCTTGGTTATTCTTATCAGCTACAAAAACAAATAGATGCTGGTTTGTTTAGTGAAGCTGAATCATTTATTTCCAAAACTACAGATCAATTTTTGGGGGCAAAATCGAGTGATTCGAAAGCTAAATATGCATATATGGCCGCTGACGTGTATCACTATCAAGGGAAATATGCATTAGCAGAAGAGTATTTTAAGAGAAGCTTGAATATGTACAGCGATCTTAATAATACGGAGGGGGTCATTGATGCTAATATTGGCATCTCGGAATCAAGAAAATTTGTAGAAGATTTCGAAGGAAGTTTAAAGTCCGGATATGAGGCATTAGCTTTGGCCGATGGTATGGGAAGGCAAGATAAAGTGGCTGACATTAAAAATATTATTGGACGGATATTTATTGATCAAGGAGATTCTAAAGCCGCCAGGCCATTAATTGAGGAAGCTAAGGTTTATTTTGAACAAGAAAAAGATTCAATATCGCTTGCTTTGGTTAATGAGGATATGGCTTTTTTATATGCCGAACAAGGTGATTTAAATGCTGCCTTTAAACATGCAGAGTTGGCACTTTCGACCTTTGTTAAATTCAATGATCGGGATGGCTATATTACTTCTTCGTTTTTACTGAGTGAGTTATATGGTAGAACAGGGGATTGGGGTAAAGCATTGCTTTATGTTCAACAATCTATTGACGTTGTAGAAAAGATACAAGACAAAAGGGAGCTCCATAATTACTATTTAGAAAAAGCATTTTTCCTAAGTCAACAAGATAAGTATGAAGAATCCTTGGAAGCAATCAACTCATTTAAGGAGTTGGGTTATCAGTTTGAAGATCCTTCTACAGACATGAGATACTATTTAGAGTTATCCAAGCTATACCAGTTGACCGGTAACTATGAACGGGCCATGCGAAATTCAGAATTATATGATTTGGCGAAGGATGAGTTTACCGATGTGAAAAAAGCTAGGGCAATAGAAGAACTTAAAATTAAGTACGATACGGAGAGGAGAGAGCTCGAATTGATTTCTGAAAAGAAAAAAATAGTCTCGCTAGAATTGGAAAATGATGCCATCCTGTTTAAGAGAAATTTTTGGATTGCGTTGATCGGTGGAATGTCAATTATTGCACTTCTTGTATTAAACCAAGCAAGAGTATCCAATAAAAGAGACCTGGTCCAAAAGAATCAATCATTATCTAACCATACTGCCCGAATTATTGAAAAGAATAAGTTGATTGAGAATTTTGAAGGCCAGCTCAATGACTTGTCTAAACTAACTGAGGAGCAAAATTTATTGAGACAGTCAAAATTGGATCAGTTGTACTCTTCGAAGATCTTAACTGATGGCGATTGGAATAAATACAAATCATTGTTTAATTCTGTTCATGCCAGTTTTCTATTAACGTTATCTAAAAACTATCCTAACCTAACCGAAGGGGATAAGAGGCATTTGATGCTTCTTAAATTGAATATGGGTACCAACGAAATGGCGGAGGTGTTAGGAGTTTCGGCTGGAAGCGTCAGAGTAAGTCGTCATCGTATCAAAAAGAAAGTTGAATTAACGGATAATGCAGACTTAAAGGAATTTTGCATGAACATTGGGTAAAACCTAAGTGTTGGGAAGTTGTAA
>JBLIOB010000082.1:0-15830 GCA_047639575.1 Parvicellaceae bacterium | reverse complement strand
TTTAGTTGCTCCTTTATCTGCAAGCGGCAAAGGGTTGTCTGAATTCCATACTCCAAAACCTTCCAAGGTAAAAGACCTGTACAATGAAGAGTACATTTTAACACCTCCATCGATAATTGGCTTTCCGCTGTTCTTACTCATTTTTTCCATCATCACACGATTTTTTTCAGCCATGATTATATTTAATTTGCTGATTCGCTCGTTTTCTTTGCCAATTGCTAAATTTCGAATGTCGATTTCTACATTAATTTGACGAATTCGAGCATCGCTAGCTAACGTGATCTCATTTTGTCTTTCTATTTCTTTGTTCTGATCAAGCATAATTTTATTCGATTTCTTTTGCTCAATATCTGCCAACTCTCTTTCTTTGGATAAACGATCATACTCCGCAATTTTATTGTTGAAATCAGCCATTGCCTTTTCAAACTCTTTTCCTTCAAAAACTGGTCGAGTTAAGTACTTCACTTTTTTAGATGCATTACTAAACGTTACGAAGTAGGTTCCTTGTTTTTTACCAGATTCTATTTGAACATTTTCCCATAACACATCTCCGTCTGACTCTTTATAGACTCGATCGTTTTCATGAACTTCGAATACGAGATTATCGTAAGAAGCCAATTCTGGAACGGAAGCAGGGTCAACTGCTAAATTAAAAACGGGTCGTTTGCCAGATGGTTTTCTGGGTTTAACGGGTTTCAACATAGCCACTTTATCCGTGGTTGGCGATTTTTTTTGATCAGTTAATTGATCTAAATCAAGTTGGGAAGAGTCGGTTATAAAGTCTTTTCCTTTGTTCACCCAGCATTCAGTTTCTTCATCTAGAAAATAAAGATTGTGTTCTGGGTTTTGATCGTTTGATACAAGATTAACTTCAGGTTGGTTGTCAGCGTTTACAAATAGTTTTTCGCCATTCTGGCTAGCTCTTACTTCACACATTGCTGCAGATTCAAACATGTAATCGGTTCCCGCACTATCATAGTTCATTGTAATTCCAGAGAGGAAAAAATCAACAGGATCAGAAAATTCTCGGTAATCAATATTTACTTGACCAGTAACAACATTTCCCGCTGCGTTAACCATAGAATTCGCAGGAAAATGTAAAATAGAACCAGACTTGTGAATGATTGTTGTTCCTTCTTCAGCGTTAAAAGAATAATTGTCAAACTCAACATTTATTCCGTCCATAGGCGAGGCGATAAAAGGTCCAGCATCTGTCGTCTCAGGAATCTGTTCTTCATCAATGACAATTTCATTTGTAGAACAATTTGTCAAGAATAATATACTAATAGATAAAATCGAGAGTAGTTTGAATGATTGAATGGGTGTCTATTTGAAGGTAAAGTAATACAATTTAAATGTATAAGACGATTTTATAAAATCGGAACGATTAACTACTTGAACTGATTTTCTAGAACGGATAACCTATACCTAATACAAACTGAGGTTTGTAGAAATCTTTGAGAGCTCTATAATTACCAAATACCCATCGGTTGTTATCTCCTAATGCAGGGTTATGCAATGGGATAGCAAAGTCTAATCTAATTAGGAAAAAGTCTAAATCCATCCGTACACCTAAACCTCCACCTAAGGCTAATTCTCTTGGGATAGAACGCCTGAAATCAAAATGGCCATTAGGTCTTAAAGAATCTGCTTTAAGGAGCCATATATTACCAACGTCAAGGAATAAAGCTCCTTCGATCCAATCGATTACGTCAAATCGAACCTCAGCGTTCATCTCAAACATAATGTCTCCGGTTTTATCAAATGCTCTGGCCGAATCTAAATAACTACCTGGCCCAAGTGTTCTTGCTTTCCATGCTCGGATTCCATTTGCACCACCTGCATAAAACGACTTCTCAAATGGCAATGCTTCGCTGAAATTTTTCTGAGGAATTCCCATTCCTGCATAAAGACGATATGCGACTTGACTCTTTTTGAAATTTCTATAATACCGCAAATCAATGGTCGCTTTTACATATTGAGCAAATCGGGTATTGAAAATTTCATAACCTCCTACGCTATCAATTGGCCTGTTCGTTTGTTCAAACCCTAATCGCATTAAATTCCCTGCTTGCTCAAAGGTCGTTTTGAAGTACAGGTTGTTTTTTAGTTCGCCAATGTGCTGTCCATTGTATTCGTACGAGATCCTTGCGGCTGAAATAATATGATCTTGATAACTTGCTGCTAAAAGTTTATCATTTAAATCGTTGATCCGACTTAAAAAAGCATTACTCTCATTATCAATTTTAACCAATGAGAATTCCGGCCAAACAATTCTGAAAGTATGTCCTTTCTTCTCGTTAATAACTGTTGCGCCAGTCATGCTGAAAATGTTTCTGGTGAAATCAGGTCTCTTTTGGAAATTGTAAGAAGAAGCTATTTCTGTATGAGGGTTTACGTGATGATCGTACCATCCGGTTAGCCTAAATAGATAGGATGGGAAAGTTAGTGATGCGATTGGACTTATTTCAACGGTATTTAGCGTGCTAACTATCCCAGTTAAATCTTCTGAAGAACCTGCAGTGTCTGTTGCAACAATAGATCTTTGAGCCTCTAAACCACCAGTAATACTTATCTGACCATTAATAGCTCTTTTAAATAAATTCTTATTGGCCAAAACGATACTCCCTTCCAGTCCAAGTAATCCATCGCTGTGGGTTCCGTCAGAATTCAGTGTAAATGTTTTCGGCTTTGTAGGTTCTAATTCGATGATTGATTTCAGACTATTTGTTTTACCATCGGTAGTATCCACTTGAAAATCAATATGGACAATCTTAAATATTCCGAGTCCCGAAAGTTTTTTAAACGAATTCTCTACTAAAGTGTGATTATAGTATTGTCCAGATTGGTATTTGATTCGCTTTTCTAATAAATTGGGTCGAATCTTTAATTCATCCCGATATAGGTATTTAAAGTCCTTATAGTGTATCGTTTTGTAAGTCGTAGACTGAATTCGAGGATCGTAATTGGTAATAATTTCGATAGAGTCAATAGTAAATCGTTCATGTGGAACTAGATTGATGCTATCACTGAAAATGTCTTTGCTTTTAATATTGTGAATCCCCATGTAAAGGTCAATCTTCCCATTGGTTACAGTGGTGTCGTATTCAAAATAGATGTACTCCTTATTGAAAAAGTGAAAGCCACTATCTCTTAAAGCTATTGCTAATCTATTTCGCTCCTGTTCTAAAAGATCCATATCGAAACGATCACCAACTTTAACTAAAGAATTTGTAGCAAGATCATCTATGTATTTGTGTATTTCTCCATGATCGTTTGCTTCTACTTCATGCACATAACAGTCAATAGTTGATGCAGCGTTCGAATTGATGACGTAGTAAACAGTCGCCCTGTTTTGATTTTTTTTCTTGCCGAAATATTTATTGATTTTAGCCGTGTCACATTTATTTTCTAATCTGGCCAGCTTTTTTAATTTCTTGCCAACAACAATACTATCAATTACTTCTGCCCTGAAATATCCTTTTTTGAACATGAATAGTTTTAGCTGTTCATTTGATCGTTGCATTAAAGATGAATCAATAAGAACTGGTGCTTCCCCGCCAGATTGAAGCCCCTCGCCTAAAACTTTCCTTCTGGTTTTTAATGGCTTTTGTTTGATATCCTTAATTTTTTCTCCAGCTTTAATCTTAGCATCCATCTTGTCAATACGTGTATCATTTTTAGCACAAATTTCTTCATTTTTAATTGCGATTTTTTCATCGCGTCTTTCAGATACTCGTTTAATTCGTTTTTGATTACCCAAATTGTAGACATGTAGTCTAGCCCTTATCTTGGTGAGGCTGTATACATTTGTTCGTTGCTTGATAATGCCATGTAAATCGTCATAATCAAGGTTGCATCCGTTTTGAACGATGATGTTTTTGTCTAGAAGTAAGTTTGATTTTTGAACTCTTTTTGCAGGATTGCAAGCACCAAAAATCCCCATAATAAATGGTATGATTAGTAAGATGATTTGCGCACGCTTAGAATTAATGAAAGTCATTCCCTACTTTTGAATGGTAGCAAATATACCAATACCATGTTGAGTAATTCACAGATCAAGAAAATTAGAAGCCTTCAGCAGAAGAAATTTAGAAAAGAGCACGGTGAATTTGTGGTGGAAGGTGAGAAGATTGTGCATGAATTAATGCAGTCAGAATACGAAGTTGTCGGCCATTATTCTACAATAGAAGGAGACGATTCTGAGTTAATTTCCAGCAAAGAATTAGATCGAATAACTGGATTGAAAAAAGGTAATCGCTCTATTGCTGTTGCTAAAATGAAAGAAACCTTTGCTCAAGAAGTTTCTTCTATTTTGCTAGATGGAGTGAATGATCCAGGAAATCTAGGTACTATTATTAGGATTGCTGATTGGTATGGAATTAAACAAGTTATATGCTCGTTGGATACTGCAGATTGTTATAATTCCAAAGTTGTACAGTCAACAATGGGGAGCCTATTTCGCATTAACGTGGTCTATACAGATCTTAAAAAATACATTTCAGATTCTAAGTTTGAGACTTACGCTGCAGTAATGGATGGAGAAAATGTGAATAAAATTGAAGGTGCTTTTAATTTATTGATGGGAAGCGAATCTCACGGCATTCGAGAAGGGTTGGATCAAGATGCTGCAAAAAGAGTCACTATAGCTAGAAAGGGTAGGGCAGAGTCTCTAAATGTTGGAGTAGCAACTGGTATCTTGCTAGATAGACTGTTGGGTTAATCTTATGATTTTAAATAATCTTTTATTGCATTAGCATATGCTTCGAAAGCGTCAATTCCAGTTTTAGAAATAGTGCAGGTTGTTAATGGGTAGTTGTTTCTGAAACTTTTCTGGACTTTAATATAATTTGCTTTCGAAAGTTTGGAGATTTGCGCGCTTAAATTTCCCCTAGTTGCTTTGGTCTCTTCCAGAAGGAATTTAAATTCGGCTGTTTTTTCTGCCAATAAGATTGACATAATTTTCAGCCGAAGTTCGTTATGTAATAGCGGATCTAAGGATTTAAACATTTAGCCTTTTTTTGATTTAGCCTTCAGAACAAATCCTGGAATCAGGTATCCTGTTACCATACAGCCTGCTCCAATTAAAAATTGTACTTCGGTTTGAAAGCATAAAGCTAAGGCAGTCCCAACCCAAAAAGAAATTCCACCCAGAACTAATGCAGGAACTTTTAAGATCCTTCCTGAAATGAATGTTGCAATTCCTGCTAACGTTAGAACAAAAGGAGTGATTAGCATGAATTCGTTGGCCCAGATCATGTAGGCGTAAAGAACTATTGCTCCTAAGCCAACTCCGCTCCATACGTAGGTAAAGTACTTTTCAATCTGACTTGAAGGTCCTTTATTCTTTTCTCTTTTTGCGTAATACAAAAATGATATTAGTCCTCCTCCTAGGCCAATCACTGCCCATATATATCCAATGTAGTTCTGAAAGTTGAAGTAAATAGACGCATACGACAAAAGGTTCCCCGCAAGAATTAACCATCCCCATAAAAGGAATATAAATCCGTTTTGACCAAGCTTCTGTCTTACGGATTTAATCGTTTGATCAATTAAAGCAAGAGCATGTTTTTCTGAAAAAGTTGAATCTGACATTATTGATTGTTTTGCTTTTTGTTTTTAATCATCGCTGTAACAGCCATTGCAATAAAACCTGCTGCCATACCAATAAGGGTGCCAGCACCTGTATTATCTAATAATCCTCCAATGCCCATTCCTGCGAACATGAATCCGATGAATAAATATTGTCCAATGTTAATTGGTCTGTTTCGTTTTGTTTGAGTTTCTATTTCCATTTTGTTTGAGTTTTGGCCTGTAAACATGATTCAAATATAGACTAGTTTATATTATAAACCTAATTTTCACTCAAAAAGTTACGAGAAAGGGGAGAAATGATAGAATGGGGTAATGGATCAATGATAGAATGGATCAATGATAGAATGGATCAATGATAGAATGGATCAAGGAGAGAATGATAGAATATGACTCAGGGGGTGGCTTGGTGTTGCTATTTGAACAATGATTGAATGATAGAATGATAGAATTATAGAGGTAGGCGGTCCTTGGATTGTTGCGGTTTTATGGGGAGAAAATAAATGTGATAAGGTATAATGCGATAATAATTGTTCCACGAAACGGAATTTAAACATGTAAATAATTAGCAATTGCATTTAAATTAATTGGAACTGATTGGCTATCCTTCATTCTCTCATTCTCTCATTCTCTCATTGATCCATTGTTAAAAAATGAGAATGATAGAATATGACTCAGGGGGTGGCTTGGTGTTGCTATTTGAACAATGATTGAATGATAGAATTATAGAGGTAGGCGGTCCTTGGGTTGTTGCGGTTTTATGGGGAGAAAATAAATGTGATAAGGTATAATGCGATAATAATTGTTCCACGAAACGGAATTTAACCCCGTAACCAATTAGCAATTGCATTTAAATTAATTGGAACTGATTGACTATCCTTCATTCTATCATTCTATCATTCTATCATTCTATCATTCTCTCATTCTCTCATTCTCTCATTGATCCATTCTCTCATTCTCGAACCCTGTAATCTTCTCCACACACTTCATCCCATCTATAGCAGCAGATACGATTCCTCCTGCATAGCCAGCACCTTCGGCACAAGGGTATAATCCTTTAACATGGGTATGTTGCATCGTTTCCTTGTCTCTAGGGATTCGTACCGGAGATGAGGTTCTAGATTCAGGAGCATGAATTATAGCGTCATTTGTAGAATAACCTCTCATTTTCTTTTCGAAGTCTTTAAAGGCTAATTGAATGCTTTTGGTAATAAAATGTGGGAGTACTTCAGATAAATTCACACTAGTCTTTCCTGGAATATAAGATGAGTCTCCCAGTGTTTCTGATTGCTTTCCTTTCATGAAATCCAGCATTCTTTGAGCAGGAACAGCTTGCGAATTTCCCGCTGCATCACAACAAGCTTGCTCAACACTTCTTTGGAACTCTAGTCCTGCTAATGGTCCGAAATGGTGAAAATCTTTAATATCTTCATATCTAACTTCAGTTACTATTCCAGAATTAGACCATGGGTTATTTCGTTTGCTTGGGGACCAACCATTGGTAACCACCTCACCAGATTCCGTTGCACATGGAGCAATGATTCCGCCTGGGCACATACAGAACGTATACACACCTCTGCCATTGACCTGAGTTACTAAGCGGTATGAAGAAGGTGGTAGGTATTCTCCTCGATCTTCCAGTCTGTACTGGATCTTATCGATAAGTGCTTGCTGATGTTCGATTCTAACGCCCATGGCAAATGGCTTAAACTCGATCTCGATTTTTCGCTCATGCAATAATTCGTAAATATCTTTGGCCGAATGACCGGTAGCCAAGATTATATTAGCAGTCTCGATTTTCTCGGATCCATTTATTTCAAAACTTTCAATTTGATCGTTATTATACTTAATGTCAGTTAATTTGGAGTTGAACCTAACTTCACCGCCATTCTCAAGAATGCACTCGCGGATAGATTCAATTATTTGTGGAAGTTTATTTGTTCCTATGTGAGGATGTGAATCAAAAAGAATCTCTTCTGGTGCACCGAACTGAACTAGTTTTAAAAGAACATCTTGAACGTGCCCTCTTTTTTTACTACGAGTATAAAGTTTTCCGTCAGAGTACGTTCCTGCACCACCTTCACCGAAGCAATAATTTGATTCAGGATTAATTACATGCTCTTTGTTGATGGCCGCTAAGTCTCTTCTTCTTTCTTTTACTTCTTTACCTCGCTCGTAAATAATAGGCTTGATTCCTGATTCGATTGCTCGAAGTCCGGCAAATAGACCAGCTGGTCCTGCGCCAATGATGTGAATTTCATCATTTCCTTTAATCGGCTGTGGTTTAAACTTCGGAATAGATTGATCCATTTCCGCATCTACATCATATTCTATTCTGAGCAAAACCATTACTGGTTTCTTTCTGGCGTCAATAGACCGCTTTAATAGTTTAAAATGATTTTCTGATGGCAAACCGAGCTGTTTAACAATAAAAGGAACTAACCTTTCTGAAAAACCGATCTGCGGAACTGTTTTGATTTCTGTTATTTCTGACACGCTGCGAAAGTACTCAACTTTCGATGGTTATTGTAAACATCCATGCTCGGGTTTTAAGACTTTGGATCGGGGAACTGAAAAAACTGTTCTCTTGGATCAAAACATTTGGGATTCCAGCATTCAATTTAAGTTCCAATCCAATTTTAACATATTCTAAAAAGAAGTCGGTCCCAATACCTACATCATAACCATAGTCAATCTTGGATATTTTCAAAATCGCTCCGGGAATCACGTCTTTTTGAGAGGCCATATCGATACCGAACGTACCTCCAGCTAACACGTATCCAGCAAAATTTTTAACTCTATCGGTCCTAAACTTGAGCTGAACAGGCCATTGTATATAGGAGCTTTCGAGTTTTTCATTTATCGTGTAAATATCTTGATCCCTAATAGAAGGTTTAATAACGTAGTTGATACTTCTCTCTTGAAAAGTGAGATACATCGGATAGAATCGGACTTTTATATAACGAGAAGCATTCCATTCAATGGGTATCGCCAGGTTGAATCCTGGTCTTGGAATCACGTTAACTCCAATGATAGAATCTGCAATATTTGGTTTAGTTACTAATTGAAAACTGGAATTATTATAACCGACATGGAAGCCAAAATGAAATTTTCGTTGGTCGTGCTTAGGCAAGTTTTTAGGCATATACTGTTGACTATAACTTACTAATGATGTAAAAATGAAAAGTGAGAAAATGAGATGTTTCACAGCCTATTAACTGGAAACTATCCCTAGAAATTGTGCTAGCCTTCAAATGTAATTGACAACAACCACATTTGATTTCTAAGATTGTCAATGGGTCTACTAAACCGATTATTCTCTTGAATCAGCGAGTTGGTGATGCCCATAGAGAATTTTAATTCCAATCCGAATTTAAAATATTCAAGAAAGAAATCTGTACCTATTCCTAGCTCATAAGAGAAGTCAGGTTTTTTAATTTTTAGTATTTCTTCTAATTTGACATCTTTTTGAGAAGCCATGTCAAGACTATATTTTACTCCTCCTAGAACATAAGCAGCAAAGTTGTTTGCTCTGAGTGTTCTAAATTTTAAATAAACAGGAAAATCTAAAAAAGTTGATTCTACCCTTTGATCTAGACTGGTAGTTGAATCGGAGAATTGACTTAAGCTGTACGTGTAATTAACTTTCCGTTCTTGAAAGGAAAGTGAAGGCACAAATCGAAGTTTTAAATTGGGCGAAATATTGAGCGAACTTACAATGCCGAGATTAAATCCAGGTTGGGACTCTATGCCTACAGCTATTAAGGAGTCTCCTCCAAAGCTATAGTTAGTCTGATTGAACTCCGCTCTGAAATTAGATTTATTGTATCCCAAAACAAATCCGAAATGGAATGCACTTTCATCAAAACTTGCCAAGTTTTCGATCACAGCACGTTTCTGCCCAAAACTTGATAATGAGCCCATGATGATCAATAAAATGAATACTGTTTGTTTCATTAAAACGCCTAAAAGTACTAAAACGTTAAAATCAAAAGATTATTTCTGACCAATATATATGGAGGCCACTCCTCCAGATACAGTTTTACGGGTGCAATTATTGTACCCAACTTTCTTTAAGATCTCAAGAAACTCCTCTCCTTCTGGGAAAGCAGCTATTGATTCTGGTAAATAAGTGTAAGCTCTAGGGTCTTTAGAAACTGTTTTACCAATAAGAGGAAGCAACTTATTATTGTAAAAGCCAAAGAATTGTTTCGCTGGAAAACTTTTAGGTTTTGAAAACTCCAAAATTGCTGCAACCGCTCCAGGTTTAAGCACTCTTAACATTTCACCTAGGCCTTTCTCCAAGTTTTCGTAGTTACGCACCCCAAAACCTACTGTAAGAGCGTCAAAGGCCTCATCCGCAAATGGCAGCTCTTCTGAATCGCCATAAGAGAGAGTGATTTTACCGTCATGGCCCTTTTTCTTCATTTTAATTCGTCCGTGTTTTAACATTCCTTCAGAAATATCTACGCCCGTTACATGATCTGGATTGATTTTTAAAGCAGCAATAGCAAAGTCGCCAGTGCCTGTTGCAATGTCTAATATTTGCTTTGGTTTGTATGGTTCAATAAGCTTAATTGCTTTTTTTCGCCATCCTTTGTCAACTCCTGCAGATAGGAAATGATTCAGGAAATCGTACTTCTCAGAAATATTATCAAACATCTCAGCAACTTCTTCCTTCTTCGAAGTTCCTTCTTTATTATACGGTGTTACTTTCGTTCCCATTGTTCTTAATATTAAAAATGATAGGTTGATTTAATGATTTAATGATACAAGGATAGAATGATAGAATGAGTGAAGGATAGAAGGATAGAATTAGTGAAGGATAGAAGGATAGAATGAGTGAAGGATAGAATGAGTGAAGGATAGAAAGAGTGATTATTTAATCTATTCTATCATTAAATCTATCCTATCCTCATTCTATCATTAAATCTATTCTATCATTCTATCATTAAATCTATCCTATCCTATCCTATCATTAAATCTATCCTATCCTCATTCTATCATTAAATCTATTCTATCATTCCTTTTAACCTACCATCGTATGGCCAGTTGGATATTTATATCGTTTACTAAGTACCCTTCTACCAAACAAATATGCTACCGTTAATGTTCCAACTCTTCCAACAAACATTGAGATCGCAATTATATATTTTCCAGCAACGGATAGCTCGGACGTAATACCAGTTGATAATCCAACCGTACCAAATGCTGAAACTTCCTCAAAAATTAAGTCCATAATACTTCTATTGTCTTGAGCTAAAAGCTCTGCTTCTGTTATCGACAGTGCAAAGATACAGACAAGATTCCCGCCAATGAAAATAAGTAAGACGGCAAATGCTTTTCCTACTAAATCAGCGGATATGGTTCGTTTAAAAAGCTCAGGGTATTTCTTACCTTTTATTGTTTGAGTAAATGAAGCCCACATAATGGCAAACGTTGAAGTTTTTATCCCACCACCTGTCGAACTAGAGGAGGATCCGATGAACATTAGAAAACACATGAGTAACAAAAAGGGTACTCCAATGGCCGCACCAGAAGAGGTGTCAGCTCCATTAAAGTTAACCGTGTTAAAACCGGAAGTTCTAGTTACTGACTGAAATAATGAAGTAATAATAGCTTCTCCAAAGTTTTGATCTTTTAAGGTGTTGTCGTATTCCAAAGCGTAGAAAGAGACTGCCCCCACAAACACAAAAATCAGCGAAAAGTACAAGGCGATTTTGGTGCTGAATGAAATTCGTTTCCAACGGTATTGCATTCGATCTCTAAGAGCATGAGGGTCAAACAAATTAAAGATTGCTACGAACCCGAGTGCTCCAAAGAAAACGATAATAGTGACTACTAAATGGACGAGGTAATTGTTCCCAACTGCCGGTCCAGCAAGTCCTCCTTGGAATGTAGATAACCCAGCATTATTGAAAGCCGAAACGGAGTGAAAAATGGAGCTAAATATTTTCTCACCAGTCGAATATATTTCGGTTCCATTTTGAATGTCCCCAAGCAGGGGATAAAGCGCCATAGCTCCAAGCAGCTCAATACCAATGCTCCAAAAGACAATTTTCCGGAACATGCTTCTAGTGGTGTGTACAGTGTCCGAATTAACGAAATCTTCAACCAAGGAGTCCTGTTTTACACCTAAACCGATCTTGTTCATCAGTATGAAAATGAACCCAAATGCAATAATATTTAATCCACCTAGCTTAATTAGTATCAGGATTACCATCTGACCTTTGTAGGTTAATTCAGTCATTTCGAACACACCTAATCCTGTTACGCAGGTAGCAGAGGTAGACATGAATAAAGCGTCAGTAAAACCCACATCCAATGAATCTTTTGACATCTCAGGAAGCATCAATAGGCCTGCTCCTGCTAGGATTAGAAATAAGAAGCTCATCATGAATGCAACTGCAGGATGAAGCTTTAATTTTGGGAAAAGAGAAGAGGATCGTTTTAGCTCCACGAAAACCACAATGAAGAAATACCCTTGAATCAATACATTGGTGACGTCTACAAATGATACAATCCCTATTCGTTCAAACAGGTTTTCAATAACCAAAGAGTGGAATACGTTATGAGCAACTCCTTCTATAATAAGAAAGAGCATGATTAAAGCCTCAAACCAGTGCTTTTTGAGGAATTGTTTAGGGTGGAAATCGAAGATCAATCGTATTAAAAACTGAAGGATATAAAACCCAAAACTCAGCTTGATCATCATTAATAAGGCGTCTTTATCTACTGGGCTATGTTTAAAGCCGTACATGTAGATTAACGTACCAATAGCTCCAATAGAAACTATTAAATTTAGAATCCTAAGAAGGCGTAACACATTGGCTTTACTATCGTAAAGCTTCAGGTTAAGTTTTTCTCTAAACTCTTTTAAACTCATCGTTTAAGATAGTTCGTTCAGCGCTTTTTCAATTCGATTAAGTGCTTCTGTCAAGATTTCCTCAGAAGCTGCGTAAGAAATTCGAATACAATCCGGATCTCCAAATGCTGCGCCAGTTACTAATGCAACGTTTGCCGCTTCTAACAAATACAATGACATATCTGAAGCATTGTTCACTGACATTCCGTTTCCTGACGTTCCGAAATAATGTGATATGTCTGGGAAAACATAAAATGCACCGGGAGGAAGGTTTGTTTTTACACCTTCAATTTTCTCTAACCGAGATAGGACTAAATCTCTTCTTTTAAGGAATGCATCTCTCATTTCATGAGTCACTGAAGGGTCTGCTTCAACAGCTGCTTTAGCAGCTCTTTGAGTTATGCCACAAGCTCCAGATGTAAATTGTCCTTGCATTTTTGTACATGCTTTTGCAATCCAAAGTGGAGCTCCAATGTAACCGAGTCTCCAGCCAGTCATCGCAAATGCTTTAGAAACACCGTTGATCGTTACAACTTGATCTTTTACACCTGAGAATTGGGCAATGCTATGATGTTGTCCAGTGAAATTAATATGCTCATAAATTTCATCACTTAAAACCACCATATCAGGATTTTCAGCAATGACATCTGCTAAATCTCCAAGCTCATCTTCTGTATAAACCGTACCGGTTGGGTTACAAGGAGAACTAAAGATCATCATTCTTGTTTTTGGAGAAATTGCAGCTGTGAATTGGGCTGCCGACATTTTAAAATCATTGTCGATTCCGGCATGAATAATAACAGGTATTCCTCCAGCCATTTTAATAATTTCAACGTAGGTCACCCAGTAAGGAGCAGGTACGATCACCTCGTCCCCTGGATTAATGATGCTCATGACTACATTGGCGATACTCTGTTTAGCGCCAGTAGATACAACGATCTGATCTTCGGTGTAATCTAAATTATTATCACGTTTGAATTTAGCGCAAATTGAAGTTCTTAAATCTTCATAACCATTAACGGCCATATATTTCGTGAAATTATTATCGATAGCGTCTTTTGCCGCATCTTTAATAAAGTCTGGAGTGTCAAAATCTGGTTCTCCCAGACTCAAACTTATGATATCTCTTCCTTGGGCCTTAAGCTCCCGACTTTTTCTAGCCATAGCAATGGTAGCGGACTCTTCCAGACGATTAATTCGATTTGCTAATTTAGTCATGCCGCAAAACTAAGGATTCTTAAACAGTAGAAGAAGGAGAATGAAACAATTTTTCCGGATAAGAGTTTCATTGAATATGGACAGTTTACTAAATCTGATATTCTTGTACCTTAATCTAGATTTGGTATTATATGGATAACGTTAAAATAAATTGCATTTTTAAGTTAAATTAGAGCACTATGGAAGTAATGGAATACATCTTAGAGATCATCAAATTCACTGTTCCCGCATTGATTGTTTTCTTAACCACTTATTTTATCATTAAGCGATATTTTGATAGTCAAGAAAAACAGGTCTTTGTAGAAGGTAAGTTTAACGGAAGTGAAAAGATTTGGCCGAATAGAATTCAAGCGTTTGAGCGTTTAGTTCTTTATCTAGAGCGGATTAATCCAAACAACTTGATTATGCGAATTCACAAGTCCGGAATGAGCGCAAATATGTTCCATAGTGAGTTGCTAAAAGCAATCAGAGACGAATATGATCATAACATGTCTCAGCAGATTTACGTGTCTTCTGAATCTTGGAAGTTGTGTAAAATTGCCAAGGATGAAACCATTCAGTTGATTAATTTTTCGATGGAAAAGCTAACTAAAGTGGGAGCAACAGGATCTGATCTAAGTCAAGTTATTTTTGAGATTTATGGTCATTTGGATACCGAGCCAACGATGGTCGCCTCTGAATATCTGAAGAAAGAGTTGAGAAAGTTATTTTAGAAATTAACAAAAAATTTATGAATATAAATTTAATTGTGGGTTTCATGGCAGTTATAGTCGCGATGACCAATGCTTCTTTCGCTCAATATGACCGTGAATTGATACAATCAATTTATTCAGAAATAAAGATCCAGAATGATAAAGAAGCTGTTGCTAATTCGGAAGCGTATCAAACATATATTTCAAGCTCAGCTATTTCTGCTGAATTATCAAAATTATTTACTAAAGTTAAATCTGGTGGGATCAAGATTTATTCAATTGGTAGCAGGCCATATGAATTAGCTGAAGACTTGATTGGTTCTGAAATAACTAGTGTGGAAGCAATTGAATCCAAATTCTATTGGAGGTATTCTGAGCCTCATCTGGATCAATATGGAGATGAGATCTATGGTGAACTTACTGGTGTGCGCGTGGATACATCCGTTGTTATGCCGATTAATATTGAAGATGTTGGGGCTTTAGGGGTAATCGAAAATTGGTATTTAAATAAAAAAACTGATAAAATAGAAAAGGAAGTAGTTGCGTATGCACCCATAATGAATGAATTAAATTATTCTGGAACAATTGGATCATCCTCTAAAATGTTTTTTGTGAAAGTTGAAAACAACGACAAGCCTTTCAAAGAATATAATGTTTTAACGGATATCAAGGTTTCCACACCAAGGCCATATCTGGATTGGTTTAAACAGTTTGAATCATCATCTAAGGCCGTCTTAATTAAATCTGTTAGAGAGTTAGCCAGGCAGAATCCTAATAATTTATGGCAAAAAAGCATTAGCGGAAAACACGCAATTGCAACTTATGAAAGTGCATTTTTCTTTCCTTCTGTTCAACCATTGTTGGACGAAGACGGGGTGGAGATGTATAGTTCGATTACCGGAGAGAGAATAGATACAACTATGTTGGTACGAGTGTCAATTGCTGAAATTTCTAAGATCCGAAGCCACGAGACAATAAAGATGAATTTGGCAAACGGATTTTTTAAGAAATCAGTTACGGGCATTGAGATTTATAAATTGAAATATACAAAGACTGGATTTGAGGGAAGAAATCGAGAGGATGAAAGTAAATTTATATACAAATACAACTAAACCATTAAGCCATTCGTTGACTGAATCATTCTATCATTGAATCATTGAATCATTCAAGATCGTATCCTTCACTAAAAAGTCATAATCAACCAATTCCTGTTCTACGTCCGCATCGATTGAATTAATCAATTCATCTTCCGTCATCGTAATGTCCAGGCTTGATTCTTCTTGATCGGAACAAGAGCATAAAAAGATTAAGGAGAGGATGAAAAACCAGTACTTCACTAGAGCGCTTTTTTAATGGCCATAGCATAGCCTAAATGAAGCGCTTCATGCATGTTGCTGAACGCAATAGCTTCTTCTACTGTTTTCAAAGTAATATTATAGCTGGTTGTGTATTCAGTAAAAGGG
>JBLIOB010000081.1:0-15000 GCA_047639575.1 Parvicellaceae bacterium | reverse complement strand
GCTTGCTCACAGACAGCTTGTTTGTTCAATCTGATTTAGCCCAGAAGTTTATCGAAGTAAACTTGAAATCTAACAACTCGGATCGGAAAAGGTTGGTGGTTCGAGATACTCTGGAATATAAAATTTCTAATAATGCAAAAATCAATGCGTTCATAAATTTCAATCATTTTGACAGAAATTACAAAGGTTTTGGAGTTTCAGATTCAAGTTTTTACCAGGACATTTTAATAGATTCAGTAGGAAGGGTGGATTATTATAGGAACCGTAATTTAGATTACGGGTTAGGGTTTAATTTGTCGAAAGGAAGAAGAGACTTTTCTATGGGGTCATTTTTAATTTCTGACTTTTATTTTAATGGTTCTAAAGTGGATACTTTTGGTGTAGGATTGTATGCTGCCGGGGTAGTATATGATTCAAATTATACAATAGGATTAAATTTAAAATACTATTTAAGTGGTTTTAGACAGAATGGTTTTGAGGTTGGATTAAATTATTCATCAAACTTGGAATCGGGTTTAATTATTGGAGCGATTTTGAGCTCAAATTTATTACCTGTTTCATATGATCGGATGAGGTTTAGTGGTAATTATTACAATTGGGATTTCGATAGTTCCAATTATGAATTTTCGAATAACCTTCATTTTGGAATATCGGATTCTGCTGGAAGTTGGGGGTTAGCGTGCCATGTGTCCTATTCACAGAACTATTTTTATTTTGATTCCATGATGAATCCTACTCAAGTAAATCGAGCGGGATTATTAAGGTTGAATTTTCAAAAAAGATTCAAATTAAAAAAGTTTAAGTTTCCTTTGAGTATTGTTTCATACCCTTTGATTTCATATGAGATCCGTAATCCGTTGGTGTCAATATCAGCAGGCGTGTTGTATAGTTTTGAAGCTTTCAAGTCGAATCTTAAAGTTGAAACAGGAATTTTGGCCAACTGGTTTTCTGCATATAATGCAAAAGCCTATGAACCATCTACGGGAAGATTTTATTTACAAGATGAACAGAAGATTGGGAATTATCCATACTTAGATTTTATTCTTAAAACATCAATTAAGGATGCGTCATTTTTTATTATAGTAACACATTTGAACCAGGATTTAACTGGACGGAATTATTTTCATATGCCTAGATATCTTGAATTACAAAGAAGATTCGTGTTTGGTTTGAATTGGCGATTCGTTAATTAAAGGCCCTGTGATTGAATATTAAGTATCCTAAATTAAAGACAAAGGACCAAGGTTCGATTTCTCCAGAATAGTAATTTACAGTAAAACTAACTGGGGTAATTGGGGAATGATAAACGATGCTTGCGGAAGAGATCCATTCATTACCTTGCCAATCAGGATATGTTTCAGCTAAACCAGTCGGACCTTCAATTATCCCCTGATAGGGCTGGTAATAAAAATTCTCAATTCTTAAATCAAAGTTTTTCTTGACGGTGAAAATTACCTTAGCACCAAAAGAAGCAAAGTTTAAGTTTCGATATTTTGCAAGGTATCGAGATTTGGTTTCAGGAATTGGTTCGTAAATGGGCGCCATTAATTTCGTGGAAGTATAATTAGAGAATAAATCTTGGGAAGAATATTGAAGCCTGGCGTCTGCTCCAATACGAAGGAAGCTATTAATCTTGAAATAATGTTGGGCTTCGAGACCTATCTGAAACCAGTAATGATCCTGTTCTAATGCAATGGCGCTTAGATTTAAGTTACCGGGAGTAAGCTCCTCCCATCCGTCAATATATCGGGCTCCAATGGAAAGTTTGGTCCCTTCAGATGCCCAAAACTTTCTGTTAAGACTGTTCATTTCGTATTTAAGACCTATTGTATGAAATTCGAAATCTGTTATATCAGCAGTATCTGAAGCTAAGAAGTTAATAGTTTGATGATATGTGTTGCTTTTTAATCCATACTTATAATTCAACAGTAATTTTCCGGTATTGCCAATAGGAGAAGCAATATTGACTCCAACAAACTTTTCATTTTGAACAATAAATGACGGACGCACATCCTCGAAGAAGGTTGCGAAATTCTTAAAATAATCCCACCTATTAATGATCCCTTCAACTTCAATGTAAAACGGGTAGCCTAGGGCAAAGTCAATTCTTGCTTTAGCATTTACAGAACCATAAAATTTTCCAAAGTAGCTATTGGCTCCGAGTGTTATCGATTGTTTTCCAAGGTGCTTATATTTCACGTTTATGTGCCCCATGTTAATTGACTTTGATGAGAAATTTCCACCAAATTTTGCAACGATCTCTTGTTCTTTATGTACAGCTAGTTTTAAAGTGTACTTACCATTAGGGTTAATGGAAGCAAGTGGATATATAAAATCGATTTTATCATCTGAAAGGATATTGAAGTATCTCTTTTTAAGTTGCGGAATGGTTAGTTCACTTTTTCTTCTAAATATATTTTTCTTAACATAACTTTTCTGACTATTGTTAATCCCTTTGATTGTAATTGAATCAAAAATTATCGGCTTAGATTTTTGGTTGAATTCTTTTCTTAAAGAGTCTACATGTGATTTGTTAACTCTTCGGTTAATTCTTGATTTTATAAGTTCCATTTGAGCAATAGTGGCGTCATAACCGTCATTAATTGCTTGTGCTGTAGTTTCAAATTCGAAAGTGCCCACTTTTGTTTTTGGATCGATTAAAATTCCGTTTTCACAGATTATGGAGTAATCATCTCGACTTACAACCATGGCTTTTAGCTGAGAGAGTAAATCATTTTCATCTGGAGGGGTAATTGTATCTGATAAATTACAGCCTATGATAATATCAGGGAAGAACTCATCGTACATCACATCTGTTGGGAAATTGTTATATAGGCCTCCATCAAATAGTAATTTTCCATTAACCTTAATCGGCTTTAAGTAGAATGGGAACGACATCGAGGCCCTTACCGCCTGATTCAAGTGACCATCTTTAAAAATCACCACTTTCTTACTTTCAACATCGGAAGCAACGCACCTAAAGGGAACGAATAAGCTGTCGAAATTATATTTAACCTGAGCAGAAACAGCTGATAACTGACTCATTAATTCGAAATCAAGTAGCTGTGGGTTGGTAATGTTGGTAGGGAGCGAATTGGTCCATTTAAAATCTTTTGAAATTTTTATTGAGATCCAGGACCCATCCTCGCTTGGTTTTTTGAAATAGTATTTATGCTCGTCTTCAACACCGCCCGTAGCCATTAATCGAAATTGTTCGCTGTTCACCATACCTTCTATTTCTTCTGGTGAATAACCTGCTGCATACATACTTCCAACCAATGCCCCTGAAGAGGTGCCAGTTATATAGTCTATCGGTATATTATGTTCTTCTAATGCTTTAAGGATGCCGATGTGGGTCATGCCTGCGGCACCCCCACCACTTAGAACTAGACCTACCTTTTGGGCATTTACCGAAATTAAATTCACAAAAATGAATAAACATAAAGCCGCAACTTTGAATATTAAGTGAATTGGTATTATTTTGGTAGGTACAATTGTCAAATCCAAGCTAAAATACTAAAATGATAACCGATTACGAATAGTACAGCGAAAATGAGAAAATGTTTATTACTTATTTGGGTTCTGCCGATCTTGCTTGCAAGTTGTTTAGACTTTACGGAAGAAATCCAATTTAATCAAGATGGCTCTGGTTCAGCTAGTTATAAGCTGAATCTGAGTAAAAGTAAAATTAAAGTGAGTGCAGTTATGCTTTTAGATAGCGTAAATGGATATGCTATTCCTTCAGAACTGAAGGTGCGTGCAAAATTGCTTAGTTTAAAATCGGAATTAAGTAAACAGGAAGGGATTAAAAATGTTACTTTAAGAGAAGATTGGACTGAATATATTTTCCAAATCAAATTTGATTTCGACAGTGTGTCTAATCTGAATGCTGGTTTTCGCGAATTAGCTAAAAACAATGAAAAAGGGATGAAGTACTTCTTTGATCCCTATAGTTTTAGTTCGAAAGAGTTTGTCAGACATGATAGATTTGAAAAAATTAAAGAACTTGAAAAAATTAAAAAACAAAACTATGCAGCTCTTAAAGAAGCGAATTATGTTTGTATTTATAGATTCTCTGGAGAAGTAGAGAAAAACCTTAACATAGGATATAAAACGTCTAAAAATTTAAAAGCACTAATGTTTAAGTCAACTTTATTAGATTTGATAGAACAGAAGTCAAGTCTTAAAAATTCAGTAAGTTTTAAATGAAATATACCAACCTATTATTATTGATTTTGATCAGCGGGATAGCGCTTGGTCAAGACTTGAAGAATCATGTGCCAACGTTGGCCTCTCCAGTTTTTATTATCAATACAGCGTCTATCAACGAAAAATGTAATCAAGCGGATATTGATTCTTATGAATTCTTTAAGGATTTCAAAAATAAAGCAAGTAATTATCTTAATGGATCAAAGGTTCAGGAAACTCTGGTTCCGATGTTAGTTGGAAATGCCAAAGAATTTGGACTGTCAGTGACGGATAATTCATATGCGTACGTAAGAAACAGAGACAGTATTAACTATACCGCGTTTATCTCGAAAGTGGCGGATGCAGAAGCATTAAATGGATTAATTAAATCGCTTATTCTCAATCAAGATGAAATTAAACATGGCATTGGGGAAGGGTTTGAGTTTGCATATAACGATAGAATGATACTAGCCTGGAATGGATCGATGGTTGCTTTCGTTGATTATCATATTTCTTATTATTCAATGTTCGAAACAGTTGAAGAGATTGCGGAAGAACTTGATGAAGAATATTACGAATCTTATAATGAAAGATATGAAGCTGAGGAGAATAAAAGAGATGATCGTAAACGAGTAACGATATTGGTTGCTTTGGAAGAAATATTTAACCCAAACCCTGACCATACCATGTCAGGGAATGATCATTTTACTGCCGCAACAGCTGCTCCTTTCGATGTAGCGATATTTGTTGATGGAACGAACGGATTATCTTCTGAGATAAACCCGATGACGTCTTTGTTCGGGAGAAATTCGGATTTCGATAATTTCTTATCCGAATTTAGCGATACCTATAGCTACTTCCATGTGAGCATAAAGGAAAATGACGCTGAAGCTAAAGCCTATTATCACTTAAATGAAAAGTACAGGACAATGGTGTTGGAAGCTAATAAAGCAAAATTCAACAAGGACCTTTTAAAATATGTGGATGGAGAAAACCTCATTGGCTATTTTGGAATGAGGGTTAAGCCAGAACCGATCTACAAAATGACGATGGAGATGTATGCTAAAATTTTTGAGGCTGTTCCAGATTATGGAGAGTCGATTGCTGCTGGTCTAGGAATATTTGAGATATTGCTAGATGAAGATGAAATATTTGATTTAATCAAAGGAGATATGTTTGTGGCTATTACAGACTTAAAGGAATTTGATGTTAGCTATACTTCTTATGATTATGATGAAGACTTCAATGAGCAAGAGGTTATCAAAACAAAGCAAGAGCTGCTTCCAGAATTTGTTTTTCTAGCTTCAGTTGGCAATAAAAAACTGAGAGATAAAATTGTTAAATTATATCTTGCCTCGAAGCTCTTTGTGGAAGAGGATGGCTATTTTAAGTATAAACCTTACAGATATGGAAATCGTTCATCAGAAAATCAGGAAGGCGGTACTTACTTTGCTTTCGCCAATGATATTTTAATTGTAACAAACAATAAGGATTTGGTTACAAAGTATAAGCAGTCCGGGATACCGAAGGAAAATCAACTTTCGAAAGATCGAATCAATCATATTAAAAAGAACAATTACGCTGGTTATTGGAATGTGAACGCTACGTTCTTAAAAATGGATAAGCAACTTAGAAAATCATTAGGGCGTGATATATCCAAAATGATGACCTATACTGATTCATTATTTAACGAAGCTTCTTTAACGGGTATGAAATTAGAAGGTGATTGTTTCACTACAACGGCAAATCTTTCTTTCAAGAATGATGAGAAGCCAGTTGTGAATCAAGTGCTTGAATTTGTAGAAAAGCTATATCACGTAGACAATAAATGAAAAATTCGGGAAAAATAGTAAGAGCCGGATTTTGGCTTCTGTTAATTGCGGCAGTTGTAATTGGATATTTTAAAATATCTAAAACCAGCGCAACAAGTCATTATCAATACATACCGAACGGTGTAGATGGAGTGCTGGCTTTCGATCTTAGAAAAATTGGTAAAAAGGTAATTGAGAAGTACAGGTTTAATCCACCTGAACTTGGAGATCTTTTACCAGATGATTTAACTGAAGTGGATGATGTTGAGCTTCAAAACCTTGGCTTAGATCCGTTTTATAAAGCCGTTATTTTTCATTTTAAAGTTGACGATAAAATTATGGCGGCAGCCCTTTTTAAATGTCAGCCAAGAGTGTTTATGGGTTATTTTGAAAAGCGACATGGCGAAAGTCTTGAAGATGTATACAGCAAAGATGGATCGGCCGTGAAAATTAAAAGGTATAAATCTACTTTACAAGACGCTTCAGTTTGTGTAGGAAATGGAGTTGGAATTTACTGCTCCACTACTGATGGAAGCGCTCTTGGTGAGGAATACTACTCTAAGTTGGTGCCTTTTTTGGTTGAAGCTATTGATCATCCAGAAAATGGATTGCTTGCTTCGAATAAAAACTTTGATCATTTTAAAAATGATGATCATGATGTAGGATATTGGAGTAAAGGTCATACTCAAAGCTTTGGTGGGTTATCTAAAGAATTTACAGATTCTAGAACTTATTTTTCTTTTGAAAAAGGCGAGGTTGCCATAAAATCAGAACTGTCTTTTGAAACAAAGAACCCGTTAAAAGATGAAATTGTGAAGTTGAATAGTGATGCTCCTTTCGCCTTTTCATTTATGGCTAAAGAAGAGTCGGCTTCAGGATTTATAGAACAAAATGTTCCCTCGAAGTTTAGACAATATTTTGATGGGTTCAGCGGAGATTTCTTTTTCGAAATTTCTGGACACCAGTTGTTTCAAGGCTTTCATGTTGAGGATTCGACAGATGATAATTTTAACACCATAGAAGTCACGGTAAAAGATGATGATATGACTCCATTTCCTGAATTTCTGTCTGTTTTCAGTGTGAAGTCAGTTCCTAGTTATTTTGAAAGTTTACAGAAAGATTCTAGTATTATTGAAATTGATGGGTTCTATGAATTCGAAATGATAAAAGGAATGTCGTGTTTTATTAGTTCAGTTGACAATGATATTTGCTTCTCGAATAATAAGGATCTCATTTCAAAATTAGGAAATAAACCATTGGATGAAATGTATGCTACTTACAGTGTTAGTCTCGATTTTGTAGCGCTTCAAGGAAAGCTTCCGGTTAAAGGAGATATGGGAATTGGTGTACCGAATTTATTCATCCAAACTGGCTTCAGAATGTTGAATTTTGAAAAAATTCAGGTGGATGCTGTTGAAGTTCAGGAAGGTAAAGTGATTGGTGAGGGCTCCTTTGCCTTTAAAGATGCAGAAACACATTCACTTTTAGCATTGCTGGATATGATGAAAATGGGTATTTCAAATAGAAGTATGATAGAGGCTATATTCAATCATACAGAAAGAGACGCAAAATAGCCGAAAGCCAATTTTAGTCTACTGCCGTACCAGGAGAACATCTCTCCATCAACTAGTTGAACATTCGTGTATGGGAATTCAGCCTTAATTGCTGATACATGAGTTTCGTTAAATGGATATGGCTCGGACGAAAGGAATAGATAATCTAAATCAAGCAGTTGCAAATCTTTTAAAGAATGTTCAGGGTATCGGTCGTCTTCAATCGCATTTTCTAAACCAATTCGAGAGAGCAAATCATTGATAAAAGTTGATTGGCCAGCAAACATATACGGATCTTTCCAAATAGCATAGGCCACTCGTTTTGATTTAATCGCGCTTGAAATTTGTGATGCTTCAAGTTCAATGTCATGTATGAGCTGATCTGCTTCTAGCTTAACGTTGCAAATTTCGCCAATGCTACCAATTGCCGTTAGTGCTTCTGTGAGATTGCTTATGTCACTAATCCAAGTTGGAAATTCTTTCGTTAATAGTTCGATGTCCGATCGCTCATTTTCTTCTCTGTTGGCAATAATAAGGTCTGGATTTAACGTCCTTATTTTATCAATATTTAGATTTTTAGTGCCGCCAATTCTGGTTTTTGATTCAAACCATGATTTGGGATGGATGCAGAATTTGGTAATTCCTACGACCCGATTATCTAGACCTAAATCAAAAAGTAATTCAGTTAACGAAGGAACTGTCGAAATGATTCTCAACGGTTTAAAAGGGATATTAATTTCCCGATTTAGCATGTCCTCTACGATACGAGGATTTTTCATTAGGCCAGCGCTTGAATTACGTCTTGGCGAGTAATGATGTGATGAGAGTCACCATTGTATTTTACAAGAACAGCTTGTGTTTCTTTGTTAAACATTTTGGAAACGTCTTCAACACTTGTATTCTCATTTACTATTGGAAATGAAGGTTCCATTATGTTTCTTGTCGGAAGTTCTTTAAGTTCAGGCTTCTCTAAAAGTTTCGCAAAAAGCACTTTATCAGTCAGTGAACCTACATATTCGCCATTTTCTACAACCGGGATTTGCGATATTTGGTATTGATGCATAAGTAAAATAGCCTGAGAAACTGGATCTTGAGGTGATACTGTTACCAAATGTTTGTTGTTATGATCCTTAATTAAGTCTAATGCAACGGTTTTTTCTTCATCTAAGAAACCGCGTTCTCTCATCCAATCATCATTAAACATTTTACCAACATATCTACTTCCATGATCGTGGAACAGAACAACTACAACATCATCTTCGGTTAATTCATCTTTTAATTGAAGTAATCCTTTAATAGCCGATCCAGCAGAGTTTCCAACGAAAATCCCTTCTTCCTTAGCTATTTTCCTTTGATAAATAGCTGCGTCTTTGTCGGTCACTTTTTCGAATTTGTCAATTATCTCAAAATTGACATTTTTAGGAAGAATATCTTCGCCAATACCTTCCGTGATGTACGGGTAAATTTCATTTTCATCAAATATTCCTGTTTCATGATACTTTTTGAAAACAGAACCATAAGTATCTATCCCCCAAATTTTAATATCTGGGTTTTGCTCTTTTAAATATTTTCCAACGCCTGAAACAGTTCCACCCGTTCCAACACCTACAACAAAATGGGTGATCTTACCTTCTGTCTGTTCCCAGATTTCCGGACCAGTTTGCAAGTAGTGCGCCTTTGTGTTAGATGGATTGTCATATTGATTAACGTACCATGAATTCGGAACTTCTGTAGCTAATCTTTTAGAAACAGAGTAATAAGATCTTGGATCATCCGGAGCAACGTTTGTAGGACAAACATGAACTTCAGCGCCAACCGCTCTTAATATGTCCATCTTCTCCTTACTTTGCTTGTCACTGAGTACACAAATGAGTTTGTACCCTTTAATAATACAAGCTAGAGCAAGACCCATTCCGGTATTTCCTGAGGTTCCTTCAATAATTGTACTACCTGGCTTAATTCTGCCATCTGCTTCAGCATCTTCTATCATCTGCAGCGCCATTCGATCCTTAACAGAATTCCCTGGATTGGTAGTTTCAACTTTCGCTAAAACAAGTGCTTTTACATCTTTACAGACTTCATTAAGCCTAATCAACGGAGTATTTCCGATTGTTTCAAGTACGTTATTGTAGTATTTCATTTATTGCTTTCTTAATACGGAATAAAGGTAAATTTTCTAATCGAATCTAATTGCTTTTACTGGTGTTATTCTGAGGACAAATAGCGCAGGGAGCATCAATACAAGTACGCAAACTATCAAAGTAAATAGGTTTAACGCAATTACATAGGTAGGCGTAAAATACATTGGTACTTCTTTAACAAAATAAGTAGCTTGATTCAATTGAATAAATCCGAATTGGTTTTGAATAAAGATCAAGAGAAAGGCAACACTATTACCAATCAAAAGGCCTTTTAAGATTAATATTCCTCCATTATATAAAAAGAGCTTCTGAACGCTCCAATTGGTTGCGCCTAATGCCTTTAATACTCCAATCATATTGGTTCTTTCAAGAATGAGAATTAACAGCGCAGCGGTCATGTTAATTACAGCAACGATTATCATTAAAATTATAATGATGTACACATTGGCGTCCAACATTCCTAGCCATCCAAATATATCTTGATGAAGTTCATCAATAGTTGAAACACTGTACATTCCAAGCATTTCTCCTCTTACAATGGAAGAAGCCTTAGCGATGCTTTCAAAGTCCTTTAAGATGATTTCGAAACCTCCAACGTAGTTTCCCCTAGACCCTTCAGGAGAACTGAAGATGGTAATAACGTCTCCATTATTAAAGTCATATTTAAGGGTGGTGTCATTTAACCCATTGTAATCGTTCGCCTCAATAACGCCATTACAAAGACAACTGTCTGATTGGGAATTAATTTTTATATGTAGAAATGAAGTATCTGGCTCAATAATCATTATCTGGTTATCTGAATAGTCTACGGGTGTAAAACCAGCTGCAATTAGCTGAATTACAGTGTCCTCTGTAGGGTAGATTATTATTTTATCCTGATCAGTAAAAGATCCATTATTCCAACTGAACATAATGTTGTTGCCGTTAGAAAAACTGGTCGCCTCAATAACATATCCGCCATTTGCGCATTGGTGACTCATTTTAAGGCCAGTTTCAATTCCCCAAAAATTAAGTTCTTGTACTTGTCTTATGTCTGAGAAAATGAAACGTTTATCAAAGTCCTGTAGTCCGGTGTCGTAAATTCCACTGATGAAAAATTTTCGCTCCTTAGGTCCTGTATCCTTTATGAAGTACGTGGACACTTTATCGTGTAGCTTAAGTTTTAGTTTGTCGGCAACGTACCTTGACACTAGGATACTGTCATTTTTCTGGTTGCTATTGAAGTTGGGAATCTTACCTCCACTTTCAATTTTATCTACGAAAAAACTCCAGTCATATTCTGGTCCGACCCCTTTTACAATGGTTCCTAAGATGTCTCGATAAATGATTTCTTTACCTTCTTTAACGATGGTGTCTCCATTCGATCGAATTATTCCAGGTTTTATGGCATAACTTTGGATATGTTTAACCTGAGGAATTGCATTCAATTGTTCTAGGAACGTTTGATTGCGGTGCATTGGAGAGGACTCAAAAGATAAACTGTAGCCTCCGTTTGTAATTTGAATATGAGAACCGAAACCAACTACTTTGTTTTTGATTTCAGTTTGGAACCCAGTTACAATACTGATGCTCAGAATCATTACAATCATTCCAAGCGCAATACCGATTGTTGCAAAAAGTATGATCGGTCTCGAAAACCGATTAGATTTTTTACCACCTTTAGCGATGCGCTTTGCTATGAAATATTCAGTGTTCAATAGAGATAAATTCGATGCTAAAATACATAAACATACTTGCCGTTAGGAAGATATTCGCTTTCGTAATAATTTTTACTGGAATCAATACGGTAGCTCAAGATTCTATTTCTTATAAAACGGATATCCTTGTAGGGGCTCAAATTGACACTGCTTACAGCGAAATACTTAAGGGTGAGCGAGTTGCAATAGTTGGAAATCAGACTTCGATGATTGGTGAGGAGCATATTGTGGATCATCTTTTACAACTGGGTATTGAAGTGAAAAAAGTTTTTGCTCCTGAACACGGGTTTAGAGGAAAGGAAGATGCGGGAAAAAAGATTAATGACGGTTTGGATGCCAAAACGGGACTGCCAATCATGTCGCTTCATGGAAGAAGAAAAAAACCAACAACAGAAGATTTGTTTGATGTTGATGTGGTGATATTCGATATTCAAGATGTGGGAGCTCGATTCTATACCTACATCTCAACTATGCATTACGTGATGGAAGCGTGTGCTGAGCAGAACAAACTATTTTTGATAATGGATCGTCCAAACCCAAACGGACATTATGTTGATGGTCCTGTATTGAAGGAAGGCAATGAGAGTTTTGTTGGATTACATCCTGTTCCTATTGTGCACGGAATGACCATTGGAGAATACGCACAAATGATCAATGGCGAGGGTTGGTTGAAAGATGGCGTTAAATGTAATTTGAAGGTAGTTAAATGTGAAAATTATGAACATGCTGACTTCTACAAATTGCCAGTAAAGCCTAGTCCAAACCTGCCCAATATGTCTAGTATTTATTTATATCCTAGCCTTTGTTTGTTTGAAGGGACTCAAGTTAGCATTGGCCGAGGGACAGATAAACAGTTTCAACTCGCAGGTTCACCGTTTAATTCGACTGGTGATTTTAAGTTTACTCCAGAACCGAAACCAGGTGCTTCAAAACCTAAACATGATGGGAAAGAATGCATGGGTTATGATCTGTCTGAGTTTGGGCATACGCACATGAGAGGGGTAGGAGTTCTTTATTTAAAATGGATTGTTGAATTTTATAAGAACTCTTTGGATAAAGAGCACTTTTTCAGAAAGGATGGATTTTTCAGATTGTTAACCGGAGATCGATCTATTCAGAAAATGATTGTGGCAGGTAAAACTGCTGAAGAGATAGCTAAAACTTGGCAAGAAGAAATTATTGCATTTAAGAAAGTGAGAGCTAAGTACTTGCTCTACCCAGATTTCGAGTAATCAATCTGTAAAATCCATTACTGTATTAGTTCCGTAAGTAGTATGATCAGCGGTAGCAACTCCAATGTTAGCATATCCTTTTCTTAGAATGTTTAGTCTGTGCCCGAGAGAACTTACTCCATCATCTATTAATAATTGCATCAAAACACCTAATGGAGTTTCCTTCGCATAAGAGCAATTCTCTCCAAGATAAGTTGGTAGTTTATACTTTTTCGCTCGATCGGATAAAGATTCTCCGGACGGAGTAACGTGGCCAGTAGCTCCTCCTTTACCCATTGCTTCAGCCATATACATTGCACATCCAGAAAGTGCTTTTGAAGTAAATAATGGCAATACTGACTCAGCTTTGCCTAAGTCAATTTTTAAAGACCCTGAATAAGAATTAATTTTAATATCGTTCTCTATATAGTAGGGCAGCAGGATATCTTTTAAAAACTGCTTCGGATTTACCCGAACTAGATTTGTGAGGAAAATAATCTCTTTGTCAAACTCTGAATGATAACTTTTATCGGAACCATTGTTAGACCATTTTAATTGTTGCTCATCCCACTGTTCTAGTTGATACTTTTTCACATATTGATTTAAGTTTACCGTGGTCCCCAGAAAGGTTGGATTCTTTTGCATCTTAGTTTGAACTGGTTTGAACTTCTGATAAATTTCAACCACATGGAAGTTCATTCTTACCTCAGAACTCGAATTAAATTCGTCTACTAACAAGTTAGCATATAGTTTTTCCAGGTTATTTTTCTTGTTGTCTAAAGCTTCTTTAAAAGCCAAGAACAATGAACCTTGACTTTGTACATACCAATTGGCTTTATCACCTTCAAAAGTGAAGACAGCCTTTTGCATCATTGATGAAATGTAAAGTTTCAGATGTTCCTTATAGCGAGAGATTAATTCTAGGTCTTCCGTTTTCTTAAGTCTCTTAACGAATATTTTAGCAGGGTTAGCACGCCCTCTGTTATAAGTTGGTTTTTTTGGATTGTAAGTCTTATTTACCAATGCTTTAATGATTTGTTTTGACTTATCACTTTCTCCTCGTTTTAAAGATTTAGATAGATCCATATAAAGTACTGCCATTAACTGTTCGAAGTGTAAACTTAGCATTGGAAGATCTTCAGGCAGGTTTTCAACGTTAACTGCTTGCAATGCCTTAAGGCAAGATTCTGGAACGTTGATTTTCGCCTTTAAGACTTTTTTCTCTTTTGGGCAGTATGCCAAGCTAACCGCTTGATAAAGTAAAGTAACATCGTCCGTCTGTCCGCTTTTTAGCGTGGCTTTCCAGCAACTTAAAAACTTGCCTTTTTCTAAATACTTTTCATATTTAGCATAAGTAGTATTCTCAGCAAAAACGCTTATGCTCAAACTCAGTAAAAGTATTAGAAGGAAAATAGGTCGTAGAGTAGCCATGCAGTAAAGTTAACAAGATGTGTGTAGAAATTACTTTCTTCCTTTACTAACAGGAGGAGAGAACTTTACTATAGGAACTCCTAAAAACTTGGCCAGTTCTTCACCTTCCTTTTTCACGTCAGACTGTTGGTTAGATCCAAATACTTCTATCTTCTTTGAATGGCTATCGTTGAGTAATATGAGTTTGTAGAAGATGTCGGTATAAGTTATAGAAGCAACATTAGCAGGAGCATATGCAGTTGAACTCATTCTAGAAGAAATTACGCTGAGGTAATTTAGATTATCCGAGGATTTCCATTTCCCTTTGGTGTAACCAAGGGTGAATGAGTATTCGCGAAATTCATCAGTTGCCCGATTAAATTCCCATCCTTCTCCAGTTACGATGAAAGAAAACCCTAACGGCAAGGCCAATAAAACCAACAAGTGAAAAGACGAAAGAATAAGCGTGATAATAATCAGAACTATTCCGAGCGTCATTAACACAAGGTTATAAGGTTTTCTGATTTTGTAAGTGTCCATATTTAATTAAACGTTTGATGATTACATTTCGTTTATTTAAACGGATGAACGGTGATAGGTGCGTAAGATTGTGAGTAGATTAAAATTATTAATTCAACTAAATAAATGATGCTGTCATTTTTTAATTCTATACCCCAGAAAAACCTCATGAGAGCCGTTTGAATAATTGTTGAGTTTCGAAATCGTTACATCGTATGAGTATCCAAATCTAAAATGATCACCAATGTTTGTTCCAATCGAGAGCATGATTGCATCAGCCATTCTGTATCCTATTCCTGCCCAGATAAATTGGTTATATGTAACATATAAATTGAAGTCTAATGGTGTAGATGTAACATCCGATTTGATTAATATGTTTGGTGAAATCATCCAAGATTCATCGATTTCAAAATCGTAGTTAACAAAAAGCCAATAATGCCTAGCAAGTTTTATATTCACATTTGGAATTT
>JBLIOB010000080.1:0-16071 GCA_047639575.1 Parvicellaceae bacterium | reverse complement strand
AAGCACTAACCACGTGTATAGCTGCCTTTTGATCGAACTTATCATATGAGCCTCTTATTCTCTTGCCGTCTATAGCGATCAGCTCTCCAGAGATGATATTGCTAACCATTGACACCCAACTCACAAGATGGTTACAGTAAACTCTCGGTGCATAAAGAACTAATAAGGTCTCCGAAAATATCATGTGATGATGTTTTCCCTTCAGGAAGAGGTACAAATTGGGTTATCAGTCTCTCTTATACTTGGCAAACAAGGCCACATCAGTAAAAGTGTCGCAACCAGATACAACGGCCGAAATAGTGATAAAAACTAAACTCTTTAATTCATAGGTGATTAAATGGTGCTGTCGCGGGTCTGGCAGACCATCGAATATTTTTAACGAATCCATAAACTTGTTTTTTTAACAAGTAAGAGTAAGGCTTACCAGTAAGCAGAAACAAACCTAAGCCTATGAGTTATAATGTGTCATGTGTTAAATCTGTAAGCGATTGCCCTACTCTATTACTGGAGAAAACTTAAATACCCATCTTTGAATGGTAGAATGATCAACATTAACACCTCTTATCTGGAGTAATCCTTCTATATCTCTATAACTCAAACTAAATCTCAATTTGAAATAGACCGCTTGAAGAATTATTGCTTTTTGGTAACGATGGTGTTTGAACATGACTCTTGAGTTTTCACCTCAAAAGTAGTTTCTTTTACTTTTGACCGAATTAATGCGACAGAACCATAATCTCTTAGCGTAAGTTTTCGTTCCATTGGGCTTCAAACCCCTAATGGAACCAGAGACACCTCTACTCTTGATTACATCAACATGCTCAAGAATGAACTCGCATTAATTAACCCAGTACTAGATTTTATAATTGCGCATCAAGGTTTAAGTTGGAATCGATTAATTGGGTTTACGAATACTCAAGGAAGGCTGATAAACCTAAGTGGGAACCCATGCTCCAGCAGCGGATCTACTACAACTGGAAAGTTTATTCATATGGAACAAGAAAAACCAGACTGCGAGATCACAGTACGAAATGGGAAGTGGTAAGTCAAGCGATTAGCAACACTTTTAATTGCGTCACGGACGTCTATCAAACCAATGTTCAATTCAAATTATATCCTAACCCAGCAAATAATTCGGTAAATGTGAAGTCCTCAAGACCAATTTCGAAAATTGTGATTTACAATATTGTTGGTCAGCATATTAAAACCCGATCTGTCAATTCAAGTTCATTTGTTATGGACATCTGTGAATTAGCCAGGGGAGCTTATCTGGTAATAATGGTTTCATTCAGTGGCCAAACATTTAATTCAACCTTGATGGTTGACTAAAGTAAAAAGGTATCTTAACACTTCATGTCAGAAAAACGAAGACAATTCCTTAAAAAAGCTATTTTGGCTGGCCTTGTAGTAGAATTTGGCCCACTGCTGATGTCATCTGAGGCGCTAGCTATGGAAAGTGGAACTAAGACTTTAGTTTCTTCAGTTGGCATAGATCCTTGGAAAGGAATTCGAAAACAATTCAGACTTCGTAATGAGCCCGTTTATTTAAATAACGCAGGTCTTGGCCCTTCTTCCAATCAAATTATTGATCGATATATCGATGAGTTAATTGCCCTTGAAACAAGTGGAGAAACTGGACATGCCAGAGTAGATTGGGCCCGAGAGTCTATTTCTAAAATACTTGGAGCTAATCCAAAAGAAATTTGTTTTACCAGGAATGCTACGGAAGGCATGAACATTATTGCCAATGGAGTTTGCTTAAAAAAAGGGGATGAAATTGTAATGACCACTCACGAACATGTTGGTGGATCAATTCCGTGGGTTTCTGCAGCAAATAGGGCTAGAGCGAAAATTAATTTAGTAGAGCTAGATCTCACAGGCGAAGAAAACTTCAATTTACTTACGGCCGCAGTAACCAAAAAGACCAAAGTAATGGTTTGCTCACATGTTACTTGCACAACTGGAATGGTCTTGCCAATTAAAAGATTAGCAAAGTGGTGTAAAGAAAATGGAATAAAACTGTGCGTAGACGGGGCTCAAGCACTTGGTATGATGGCCATTAACTTTCACGAAATTGACGCAGATTTTTACACTGCCAGTGGGCACAAATGGGCCTATGGACCTAAAGGAACTGGACTATTATATATTGCCGAACGAAATCTTAAAGACCTCCAATCAATATTTGTAGGCGCTTATTCAGATGGCGAATTTGATCTAAAAAATCAAGTGTTTATACCTAAACAGGCTGCAAGCAGATATGAATTTGGAACTACCAATGTTTCAAAAATTGGAGCACTGGAAGAGTCGTTTAAGTTTTTGGAAGAATTGAAAATGGATAAAGTTTCGGCACATGGAAAGGCCCTTGTAAACCATTTGAGAGATCGCATTATAGATTCTGCGGTAGTAATCACCCCAGAGAAAGATGAGTTTTACGCATCAATATTAACTTTCCAAATACCAGGGAAATCCTATCAGGAAATTCAAAAAATACTGGGAAGCAAAGGATTTAGAACAAGAGGGATTTATGAAAACGACCTTGATGCAATTCGTATTTCATGTGCCTGTTACAATACAGAAGAACAGCTAAGTCGATTAGCCAGTGCCATCATGTCAATTCGCTAAATGATTCGCATCGACCTACGCTGTGGATATTCCCTTAATCAGCCAATCACCGTCTGTCAAACCAATTTAGAAAAAGAGCAAAAAAAAGCCACACTGAAAACAGTATGGCTTTTAAATAAGTTCAGCAAGCTCTAGTCAACTATGACTCTTCTAGTCACTTCAGTATCTCCAATTCGAAGTTTAACTAAATAGATCCCAGTTCCTATGTTCCTTGCATCTAGGTTTAATTTGTGCATGCCCGAGGATAAGTTGCTATACCTATCATTTGAGATTAGTTTACCTACCATGTCGAACATCTCAACACTGACATCAGCATTCTGAATTAGGTTAAACTCAATATTAGAGTAATCACTTAATGGGTTAGGATAAATATTTAAATTCTGAATAACATCTTGGTCCTCGATACTCATTACCGCATCAATGTTAATATCGTCTAAGTAGATGTTGTTTCCTCCTCCACCTTTATAAACGATTTTAAACCTGAAGTTTTCTGTCCAATACGTTGAATTGATATTTGTAATAGATTCCGATTTCCATTCTGAAGCAGAAGGAACAAAATTTCCTCCTTGATCTGGAGCTGTTGCAATCGCTGCAGAAGAAATATTCTTTCTTAATGCCCATGAATCTCCACAGTTACTACTAGCCCAAACTTCCAACTTATCTGAATTACTGGAATTTGTTTTTGCAAACGCGTATTTAAAATTAAGGGTCACGGCTGTCGCTAGATTAAGATTAATAGTGTTGCTAATAAAACTATCATCGCTTCCGCTATTTGCGGTACTATTATCTACAAATATTGATTTGCTTCCAGTAGCTGCGGCTGCAGTTGTAATCTCCCATTCTCCTCCACCATCTTGGTTTGCAACAAACCATTCAGGCGTTGGAATTGAACTAATCGCCTCAAAGCCTTCTGTAAACGGTGCAACTCTTCCTGTTTTTGGAAGAACCGTAATGAATCCAGTTTTCGTAGTACTCACGTTTGCTGACCCATCAGTTACTTGCAGTGTTACCGTATAAGTTCCAGGTGTCGCATATTCAATTTTCGGATTAGCGGCTGTAGAACTAGCTGGTGACCCACCAGAGAATGTCCAGGTCCAGCCGGTAACGTTGTTATACGAGTAATCCGTAAATTGAATAGAGTCTCCTGAGCATATTTCATATTCATCCGCATTAAAGTCAGCTCTACATAACGTTAAAGGTGCTCCATTTGCTCCTACAGCATTTAAATTAGCAGTAGTCCAAATGTTGCTTCTGCCACCGGTAGAAGACATTAAAGCCGTTCTCATTCTACTAATCTGGCCTGGTGTGAACATCTTAGAACAATATGAATAATCCATATAGTTTTCAACGTTGTCAATCTGATTAAAACCCCAATAAGCATTATCGTCAGTACAAGTGTTTGATGTTGTACTACATACCGTCACACCAATGCAAGTTGGCGTGTCTAAAACACCATCATCGATTCCGCAATTACTGCTAAGTCCTGGATTATTACTTCCACCCCATGGATGGCTCAAATTCAACCAATGTCCTACTTCATGCGTTAATGTTCTAGATCGTTGAATGTTTCCTGTTTCAATAGACCCAACATAAGTATGTTGAACCCAAATCCCTGAAGTCATTCCAGATCCGAACCCTGGATTAGTGGTGTATCCTGCTGCACCGCCAATATCAGCTGCCACAAAAATATTTAAATACTCGTCTCCAGGCCAATTCCCATTGTAAACATCATTTCCGTCAACAACTGCCTGTACTTGATCTCCACCATCTGACCCGTCATAGGATAAGTACGAATTAGTTCTAGTTATTCCATTAAAACAAGTTCCATCAGGAGCTTTTGTAGCCAATGCAAATTCAATTTCAGCATCACCAGGCACACCGGAAAAGGCTGCTACAACTGAGGTGGCATCTGCATTATTTAGTCTGAAATCTCTAGTTAATATTGCAATCGCATCATTTACTTGGTCAGAACTAATGTTTTCTAATCCATTTTGGTGTAGAATATGAAATACAACGGGAATAGTATATACGGTTCCTGCTTTGGCCTCTGGATTAGATGATTTATCCTTTAAAAATGCCTCCGTCTCTCGTTCCAATGCTATTTGTCTCTTTTCATAAAGTAACTTCATAGCAGGACTTTTTTCGAACATTTCCTCCATCTTCCAGTGGGTTGTGCAATATTCAAGTGTTTCCCCTTGTCTTACTCCAAGATGTTTTTGTGCTGCATGTCTTTCAGCAACAGATTCGCCATTTCCTTGCGCTAGAAAGGATTGAGGAATGAAAATCGATCCGCTTAACAGCGCAATCGAAAGTGTGGTTAGAATTAGTTTTCTCATTTGTTTACTTAATATCTGATTCGATTCACCTAAAAATGATAATTCATGCCGTAGTTTAAAACATGAATTTGATGGTCGAATATTTTTTCAAAGCGTAATAAAAATACAACATTGTACTACTTCGAGCAACTTAGTATGACCAACGGTAGATCAAAGTCAGGTTATTGACATTTTTAATAGGATAAGATTTTACACTGAAATTAACTTCTTAGATATTTATAGTTATGCTTGTTAAACAATTAAAATTATGAAGAAACAGATCGGAATTTTTGCTCTAATACTAGTTGTAGCGTGTAGTGCAGAAGAATCTTCAATTATAGACACCCCGAATGAAAACCTTCTAAACCAACCGGATGAAACGTTTAATTTCACCCCCCCGGAAGATATTTTAGCAGTTGATTCAACGACTGATTTGGACACTTCAATTGTATTAACGGAAAATCATGAATCCGGAATTAACGAAGTTGTCCAACATTATGGAGGATCTTGCACTCAAACTTTTGGTTTTCAAAAAGAAGGGCTTTATAAAGGGAGATATTTTGAAATTGAAATTAAGGACTCGGAAACGCTAGAGAGTTATATTGAAGTTCCAGAAATTCCAAGTTCCACCATGGCCTATTTATTTTACAATAAACTAGGACCAGACCAAGCCAACTTGGAGTTCATTCGTGCGTCCATCTCATTTAACGATAATAAGAAATCTACTAGTGAGTATTCAGTATATGATTTAAAGCTTGTTGAACAAAAATTGGCTGTAATTGATCAGTTAAATGAGCGAATTGGGAATTCAGATTACACCAATGTTAAATCAATGCTATCGGCTGAACTTTATGACTTCCCAAAAGATGAGTTCGTTGCAAATATGGATACAGTAGGGTTACTTTGTGGCAAACCCACAGGTATAGACCTTTATTCATTTCAGTTTTATGAGTTGTCAGATTCGGAGCAACAAGATGCAACAACGAGTAAATCCAATCAGCGAATTTTACACATTTCCTATACCATGTTAAGAGAAAAGCAAAGCCACGAATGTAGCGTTGAATTCTATGCCGATCCAACCAGAAATGAGATTGTTGACATTAAGTATCGATATTAAATGAAGCTTACTTACTCAGAACATTGTTACCTCTCCAAATCAACCGACCTACCTACCCTCTACATGGAGTCTTTTCGAAGTCTATACTATAGAGGAATAATAGATTTTAGTTTCGAAGGAAAAGACCGCAAAAACGTCTCCTATACGTTATCCCGGGGTGAAAATTTCTCTACTGATAATATTACAACTAGAGTGGACAAATTTTTAGTGTATTCGTTAATGGAGTCAAATGAAGTAAGACTTATTGAAGTACTTGGCAAATGTGCTGAACTAGCACATCAAGATATGTCTGCTTTATCTTCTTATTTTAATAGAGATTTGAGAGATAAAAAGTTTCTAAATTATTTTGGATTTAAAACATTGAAAGGGAAAAAGAAGCTGAATTACATTCGATTTAAGATTGGCGCTTTTAAAACGAAACTAAACTCCCAGACTTCTTTTGATCTAGAGACCGAACTAACCAATTTAGGGGAAATGCAGCTATTCTTCTACCGCGACTTACTTCAAGCGGACTTATTAAAAACAAAATCCGTTTCGCTTCTACTTTGCAGGCATGAGATATATAGATTTAGCAAATTGCAACAACTGATATCTGATCAGATGGCACGAGAATATGATGCACTGGATGATGATTTTGACTTTTACGATTAGCCCTAAAAAAACCGACCCTATCTCAATGGAAAAGGTCGGTTAAACAAATAGAAAGTCGTTTGCTGCGATTATTCTATGATAATTCTTTTTGTTAATTCGTTGCTGCCAACTATTAGTTTGACTAGGTACATTCCCTTACTGATATCTCCAACATTTAATGAAATTCTATTTTCACCTAAAGAGCGATTTGAATAAATTTCCGACTGCATTAGTTTTCCAACTACATCATACAATTCAATCTTCACATCTGACGGCTGAATTAAATTAAACTCAATATTAGTCACTTTTGAAAATGGGTTTGGATAAATTCCAAATTCACTTATTGTTGAAAGTTCATTTAAGTCTGTTGACGTGTCGATATTAATATCATCGATGTACATGTTATTTCCACCTCCGGCTGTAAATGTTATTTTAAATCTGAAGTTTGATGTCCAAAAGCTTGAACTAATATTCGTTATTACTACCTCTTCCCATTGCGAGTTAGAGCTAGGAACATAATTTCCTCCAACATTACTTGAAGTTCCAATTGTAGCAGACGAGATGTTCTTTCTTAAAGACCAAGTGTTTCCACAGTCTCCACTTGCCCAAATTTGAAGTTTGTCAGCATCTGCTGATGCTCTTTTCGCAAATGAATACTGAAATGACAATGTAACAGCTGATGCACTAGATAAATCTATCGTATTACTGATAAAATCATCTTTATTACCTTCATTGGAAGAAGTATTAATCATCCTCATGGAAGTATTTCCTGTATAAGAAGCCACCGAAGTCACATCCCAACCAAAACCGCCATCTGGATTATTAACAAACCATTGGGCCGTAGGGAGCGAAGAAATGGATTCAAACCCTTCTTGAATAGGTGCCGCAATTCCAATATTTGGTCGGACTGTTACAAAACTAGATTTTGTTTCGGAGAGTGTCGAAGATCCATCCGTGACTTGCAATGTTACTGGATATGTCCCAGCTGTTAAATAAGTTATTACTGGGTCTTCCAATGTTGAAGTAGATGGTGTTCCACCAGGGAAGCTCCATGTCCACCCTGTAACATTGTTATAGGACCAATCTGAAAATGACACATCATCACCTTCACAGACTTCATAGGCATCAGCATTAAACTCAGCTTTGCAAAATGAAACAGGTGCACCATTACCCCCAACCGAATTTAAGTTGCCAGTAGTCCAAAGATTATTTCTACCGTCAGTAGAAGACGTAATGGCATTTCTCATTCTGTTTACTTGACCTTGCGTGAACATTTTTGAGCAGTAAGCATATTCCATGTAATTTTCTACATTATCGATTCCACCACCACAGGTGTTCCCAGAAAGTGTACAACTTGTCCACCCCTCTGTAGTCGGAGTATCTGAAACATTGTCATTCCCACAGGATACTCCTGGATCATTTGTTCCGCCCCAGCAGTGCTTTAAGTTTAACCAATGCCCTACTTCATGTGTCAATGTTCTAGATCGACTCACGTTTGCGGTCTCAATAGATCCAACATAAGTATGTTTTACCCAAATTCCATTATTCATCGCAGAACCAATAGATCCTGGTCTATATGTATAACCAGCTGCACCGCCTATATCTCCACAAACAAAGATGTTCATGTATTCATCACCTTCCCAAAGTCCTTGATAAACATTGTTTTCATCAACAATTTCCTGAACCTGAGCAATACCGCTAGATCCATCGTAGCTTAAAGAAGAATAAGTTCTTGTAATTCCATTAAAACAAGATCCGTCAGGAGCTATAGTCGCTAGCGCGAATTCAATTTCCACGTCAGCTGGTAGGCCTGTAAAAGTAGCAGCGACAGATGCCGCATCTGCATTCATTAATCTATAGTCACGGTTCATTACGAAAATCGCGTTTTCTACTTGATCAACTGATATGTTCTCCAACCCATTTTGATGAAGTATGTGAAATACAACTGGGATCGTGTATACCGTTCCAGCTTTCGCAGCAGGATTTGATTCTTTATTTTTTTCAAATGCGATTGTTTCTAGCTCCAATGCATCTTCATGACGATCGAACAACCTTTTCATTGCAGGATGTTTCGCCAACATTTCTTGCATTTTCCAATGCGTGGTGCAAAAATCTTCCGTCTCTCCCGCTCTAACTCCTTTGCCTTTCTGTTCAGCTCTTCTTAATTCTATCTCCCTAAGTTCTTTAGTAATTTCTGGACTTACAGGGTCACTTTCTTGCGCAAAAAGTGGCGTTATGCAAGCCACCATAGCAATGGCCATCAACATTTTCTTCATCATATTCTTAATAGTTAAACAAAGCAAATACGAGTCAAGTGTGCGGAGAAATCAGATTTAGCAAACAATCTGAATGAAAAACTAGAATTACTTGATTCTGATCTAAATTTACACAATGAAAATCAGATCATAGTCTGCTATCAGACTATCGGTTGAATTTTTAAGCTAAAGGAATCTATGGTCTAGTATACGAGCTTAATGTTTCTTATTCATTAACCTCTAAAAAACGCTCAATATCGCTTATAGTTCCAAAAACGACTAAAGTATCGGTTTCGTAAACCATTGTTTCTGATCCGGGAACGCCAATTGTATGTTGGGCTTTTACCTTCTCACCATTCAACTCTTCGTCAAACTCTCGCTTTAACGTAACTAACGTCAATCGATATTTATCTCTTAGACCTATATCTTCAACCGTGCGGTTGGCAATTCTTAAGGGAGTTCTAATTTCGGCAATTTCATAATTATCTGGAAGCTGCAAGAAATTGATAATGCTAGGATTCATCAAGGATTCTACCACATTTTCGGCTACCGCGTCCTCTGGAGTAAGAATTTCCTTAATCCCTATTTTTTCAAGAATTGTTCTTTGTTGTTCTCCACTTGCTCGGGCAATAATTCGTTTAATCCCTAAATCAATTAAATGCACACAAGTTAAAATGGTTGCTTCAAAATTTTCACCAATTGCTACAACGACTGCATCAACATCTTCAATACTTTGAGAAAGTAAATTCTTATGATCTGTACAATCCATGGAAACTGCCATTGCTACTTCATCTTTTAAGTTTTCAATCTTATCTTCAGATGAATCAAAGCAATACACTTCAGCCCCTTTTTTAGCTAATCTAACTGCAATTTGACGGCCGTATCTGCCTACTCCTATTACTGCGAACTTATGTCCTTCCATTTCTTTAAAATTTACGCCATTGCCTGCTTTAAATCGGCAACAAGGTCTTCTACATCTTCAACTCCAACACTCAACCTAATCAATGAATCAACAACACCACTTTTCTCCCTATCTTCTTTCGGAATTGACGCATGAGTCATTTTTGCGGGATGACCTATTAACGATTCTACCCCACCTAAAGATTCAGCAAGTGTGAATAATTTTACTCTTTTCACGATATCTAGTGCGTCTTCTATTTTGTTTCCAACTAATGAAAACGAAATCATTCCGCCATAACCGTTCATTTGTTCTTTAGCTACTTGGTGGTTCGGATGAAACTCAAAGCCTGGCCAATATACATTCTCTACTTTTGGATGATCCAACAAGAATTTGGCTACTACCTCCCCATTCTCACAATGTCTTTGCATTCGAAGATGAAGCGTTTTCAGGCCTCGAAGCACCAAGAACGAATCCATTGGTCCGGTTACTGCCCCAGAAGAATTTTGAATTCGATACATTTCTTTAGCCAAATCATCATCCTTAGTTACAAGAGCGCCCATTACCACGTCTGAATGTCCACCTAAATATTTTGTTACGGAGTGCATTACTATATCCGCTCCGAGATCTAATGGAGTTTGTAGACAAGGGGTTGCAAAAGTATTATCAACTCCGAGCATCGCTCCACATGCTTTCGATATTGAAGCTAATGCCTTAATATCGATAATGTTCATCATTGGATTGGTCGGTGTTTCGGCCCAAATTAATTTCGTGTTCTCATTCACTTTTTCTTGAACGATAGACGGATTGCCCATTGGAACAAAATGAAATATTATTCCGTACTGCTGAAAGATGGTTGTGAATATTCGATAGGTTCCTCCGTACAAATCGCTTGTTGAAATTACCTCATCTCCAGGTTTGAGCATTTTACAGATACAATCGATTGCTGCCATTCCCGACCCAAAGCAAGCTCCGTATTTGCCGTTTTCCAATTGAGCAATCGCATTTTCCAAAGCATTTCTCGTTGGATTACTGGTTCTGGAGTAGGCGTATCCTTTATGCTCTCCTACAGCTGTCTGAACATAAGTTGAGGTTTGAAATATTGGAGTCATGATGGCTCCTGTCGATGGATCAGGTTGCACTCCCGCGTGAATAGCTTTTGTACCAAACTTCATATTTTTTACATCTCCCAAAGTGATGCGAAATTACAAATCTATTGGATACTACTGGCATCCTAACTAAGTTTCATTTATACCTGATTTGCCACAACTTACAAGACTTAATTAGCTAAATGCTGTTACAACGCTTTACTATACAATCAACCTCATGTCCACTTTTGTATCTCATCATGCTAAAATTCTCTTAAGTTTTACGAGATTTACCTCGTAATGAGAACACTAACTATAATTCTAGCTTTAATTCCGATCCTAACTTTTGCAGGGAATGCAAAAATTGTTTCGGGCCCATTTCAAGGTCATACTACTGCCAATACAACTAAAATTTGGTTTTTAGGGGCTGATGTGCAGGAAGTAAAATGTATCATCACAAATGTTACTGACAGCACGGATTATCAGATTGTAAATATTAAGGCGAGTAATGATTACTGCTTAAAAAATGAATGTCCATTTAAAGCGGACCTTTCCAAATTAAAAGAAGCATCTACCTATCGAATCGATTTATATTCTCAAAAAACGCTTCTGAGTTCAGGTAAAATCTCAACGATTAGAAATTACGAAGTCGATGATTTTTCTTTTCTCGTTGGCTCTTGTGCGTTTATTGGGACCGGTAAAGACAAACTAGTTAAGCTAACCAACAGCACTCGAATATTTAACACTCTGGCGGAAGAAAAAGAGGGAGATTTCATGCTATGGATGGGGGATAACTTATACCTGTTAGGCGGAGAGCTTAAAAAGAAGAAAAAAACTTTGAAGCGGTACAATAGTGTTAGAAAGCATAAGAAATTGAATCGTTTCATGAAAAAGAAGTTTCACTATTCTACTTGGGATGATCATGATTTTGGTCCGAATAATTCTGATGGGAATTTTGGAATGAAAAATACCACCAAGAAGGTTTTCGAAAACTATTGGCAAAATCCGAACAAGCCGCATTCGGATGGGATTTATTACAAATTCAATTACGCAGACATTGAGATCTTCATGCTAGATGATCGCTTCAACAGAAACGATAGTGGAATTGACAGTATTATGTTGGGCGAGACACAATTAAAATGGTTAAAAGACGGCCTAGCGAAATCCACTACTTCCTTTAAAATTATTGTTTCAGGTAATCAAGTCCTTAACAAATTTGAAGATCATGAATGTTTCTATCAATATGAGAATGAAAGAAAAGACCTGTTTTCTTTCATTAAAGACAGCGAAATTAACGGGGTTGTATTTTTATCAGGTGACAGACATCACAGCGAGATTCTGAAACGTCAGGAAAAAGCAACTTATCCATTTTATGATTTCACCGTTTCTGGATTAACTAGTTGGAGACATCCCTTAAGAGGACTTGGAAAAGAAGGGAAAAATGAATTTCGCGTTGGAGATTTAATTGTGAAACATAACTACGCGGTAATTTCAATTTCTGGAATCCAGCATCAAAGAGTATTCAAAATCACTTACAAAGACAAGTTCGGTAAAATGCTTCAAGAACATACGTTGAAGGAACAACAAGTATCTTTTTAATCAAAAGGAATCAACTTCTTCTACTACATTTGCCGCATGAGGAAAATCTATCATTTGAAAACATGTTCTACTTGCATAAGAATTTTAAAAGAGGTTAACGCAGACGGAAGTTTTGACTTGCAGAATATTAAAGAAGAGAAGATGACTGCAGCTCAAATTGAACAGATGAAGGATTTGGCTGGATCATATGAAGCCTTATTTAGCCGAAAAGCTATGAAGTATCGATCTCTTGGGCTTAATGAAAAAGAACTTTCAGAGGCAGATTACAAAAATTATATAATAGAAGAATATACCTTCTTAAAAAGGCCCGTAATTATTTTAGAGAACGAAATTTTCGTTGGGAATTCCAAAAAAGTTGTAGAAGCCGCTATCGCCAGACTTAATGAATAAGAATCTCTTCGCTCATCTCGCTGTCTTTGGTGCCAACCTCATTTACGGAATGAACTATACGTTGGCCAAAGGCCCGATGGGAGAAGATGGATATATTCAGCCCAGAGGCTTTATTTTCATAAGAGTTTTAGGGGCATTAAGCATGTTTTGGTTGTTGCGCCTTTTCATGAAAAAATCAAAGACTAAGATTACTCGAAAAGACTACATCAGGCTGGCGGCTTGTGGATTATTCGGAGTGTGTATTAATCAAATGTTATTTTTTCAAGGCTTATCGATGACATCGGAAATCAATGCCTCGATCATGATGACCTCAAATCCCCTTTTAGTTCTAATCATTGCTGCTGTTGTAATTGGAGAGGGTGTTACTTGGACCAAAATTATTGGAATTGTTTTAGGTGGAATCGGTGCAACTATGATCATTCTTTATAGCAATGGCTCAGCAGATGGTTCTTCTTTATCCGGGGACCTACTAATCTTAGCAAACAGCGCTTCTTACGGAGTCTATCTCGTACTAGTAAAGCCCCTAATGAAGAAATACAACTCATTAGTTGTTATTTCTTGGGTCTTTTTGTTTGGTGCATTATTTGTAATCCCATTGGGATACGGGCAATTCACCGAAATAAATTGGGATATGCCTCCAGCCATTATTGGTAGCGTAGTATTTGTTGTTGTTTGTACGACTTTCCTTGCTTATTTATTAAACATCTACGCAGTAAGTAAATTGAACACTGCTACCGTAAGCGCTTACATTTATTTACAGCCAGTTCTTGCATCGGCCTTCGTGCTGATCGTGAGCTACGATGAAAACATTGGAGGTTTAACTTTAGAGAAAATTGGATTTGCTATCCTAATATTTATTGGTGTTTACTTAGTAGGAAAGCGCGGCAAAAATCTATCGGCCTAAAGCTTGGTTCTGTCGCATCTGTGAGTTTTGACAAACTCTCAGCTAATTTCAAAAATAAATTAATCTGATTATCAGCTGGTTAGCAATTCGGAAATCCCAGATATTATTGCAAATAAAGGCCTGGTATGCACAGATACGACAGAGCCGCGTTACCCCGCATATGCTGAGTCATAGTTTTGCAACACATTTATTAGAAGACGGGGCAGATTTACGACACATTCAATCGATGCTTGGGCACAGCAGTAGTAAAACAACGGAAATATACCCCCATGTTACATTAATTCATGTTAAGAATATACAGAGTTCGTTAGATTCTTTAAATTTAGACATGATCCCATAAGGGAAATAAACGCTATAGTTCTTTTGTGAATGAAAAGAACTATAGTGTTTACACACTTGTTAGCAAACATAGATCATAAGCATGTCTCAATATTCAAACCTTATCTTAAGCCTTTTCTTAGGAAGTATACTAGCAACTGGTTGCTCATCAAATGCTCAAACTAATGAAGTAACCGTTGACGCGAATCATGAAGGATTTATTTTCCGACCTAACTCATATGGTGTCGATACAACAATAGCATATAACGAAGGGATTTACACATTGCAGGATGGCGAGGAAATGTTACAATATTCCTTGCAACGAGACTCGCTGCAAATTGACAGAGATTATCATTTAGAAAATGACTCTTCGTACAACATCAAGGCTACAGTTCACTACAAAATATCTAGAGGACAAGCATCAAAAGTTCATCTAGAATTAGGCCGGCAATATCATACATATGTCGAAGATTTACTTGTTGAGGTCTGTGAATTGCAACTAATAGATTTTGACATATCTGTAATTAACGTCAATACCATAGGACGCCTTGAACCTTTGATAGGTGAGCATATGAGAGAAAAGGCTTTGAGAAGAGGTTTGTCCATAATGTTTATTGAAATACAAAATCTGGAGTCCCTACTCTAACTACGTTTGCTAACAATGTATACCCAACCTAACCAACCGTTGCACGACATTTTATACTAAACGTCAGACTGTGCATTAACCTATTTGAAAATTATTATATTCAGGTACCTCTCAATGAAAATTTTCAAATATGCGATTCTCAGAGATCAAAAATTAGTTATTACACAGACTCACGTTATGCACAATGAAGGCCACTCTCGATTGATTTGTTAATGAACCGTTAAACAACTTCCTTAATTAATCTTAAATAGGTAATTTGTAATTGTGAAAAGAATAACTTTTATCATATTCTCAATATTAGTTGGTTCAAGCGCCAATGCTCAGAAATTAAACAAAATAAATTTTGTGAGTGATTGTGTCGATGTAGGTGATGTTTTCTCTGGTCAAAGTCTGCTAATTTGGCACCCTTTTCAAACCGTTTCTGGGAATGTCGTTTTTTCGTCTTTTAAAGGGAATGGACAATGTCTACCTAAAAATAGCATTACGGACAGAGTTTATTCATCGTTAGAAAAAGACTCGGTGCAGGTGCTATACTATAAAGTGCCTGCAACTAACAACTATAACGATACTAGCTTTCTAATGTCTTTCACTTTAACAGGTAATTTTCAAGATAGTTCGAAAACTATAGCAATTACAGGAAGGATAATTCGCTCAAAAAGACTTGCTGATAGCATTTTATATTTGAATCAACTAGATAGCTTAAGTAAGAAAAATGGATATTGGTCTGAATTAAAGTCTGAAAATGATTCAACCATACTTAGAGGGTTGTACATAAATGGCAAAAAGGAAGGTATTTGGGAATGGTTATACCCTAGTGGTAATCTTAAACGCGTAAGTAATCACATCAGAAATCGCAATGATGGTGAATACTTTAGGTATTATGACAATGGTAAAATTAAACAACATGGTTTCTGGCGCGCAAAAGGAAATAAGAACTATGGACGTTTAATGCAGTTTGACAAGAATGGTGTTTGTAAGTCAATGGAGGATTTCGATGATAAAGGCAATATAGTATCAACAACTTATTTCTTTGAAAATAGTTCAACAATTTTCCATACAGAAACTTTCTATTTTAAGGACAAGAAAAGGTTTCAACATTCAATACGTTTTGACAAAAATAGCGCGATCGTGTTCGATTATGAAGCTGAAATTAAGGAACCCAAATTCCCGTAAAATAACAAGTGCATAGTCGAGTAAGCAAGGGGAATTTCACCCCAAGCTTCTCACAGAACCGTACGTGAACCTCTCAATTCATACGGCTCTTCAAGTTCATGTAACCATCTCAGGTT
>JBLIOB010000079.1:0-16074 GCA_047639575.1 Parvicellaceae bacterium | reverse complement strand
AACGTATTCTAAGTTTTTACCAGAAGGAACTAAGGATACATCATCTTTCTTTTCGTTTTATGACGTTTCAGAAAAATTAGGAATTGTTATTGGAATGGCTTCGTATGGGTTGATTGAACAGTTAACAGGAAGCATGCGAAACTCAATCGTTGCCCTTACCATATTCTTTATCGTAGGTCTAGTCATCTTATTTACGGTTCCCAAAGAAGAAGTGCCAATCAATGAATCTAAATAAAAGTTCTATCAACTTTTAACTTTCATCTTTTCGCTTTCTCCTTATATTCGCATCATGGAAGAAGAGAAAATCTATGATTTTGCAATCATTGGTGGAGGAATCATAGGAGCGGCTACTTTTTATAAACTTCAAACCGCATTTCCAGAACTTAAAATTGTTTTAATTGAAAAAGAAAACATTTTAGCGGATCATCAAACAGGTCATAATTCAGGAGTAATCCATTCCGGACTTTACTATACGCCTGGTTCTCTTAAAGCTAAAAACTGTGTTGATGGACGACATGAACTTGTAGCTTTTGCAAAGGAGCATAACATTGCTCACGATGTTTGCGGTAAAGTTGTAGCAGCAGCGGACGAATCTGAATTCCCATTCATGAATAAGATTTTCGATAATGGCGTAGCTAACAAGACCGAAGGAATCGAAATAATTAATGGAGATCAAGTAAAGGACATCGAGCCATTTGTAAAATCAGTTGGTGGCATTTGGGTTCCATGCACCGGGATTATTGATTTTCGTGGAACAACAGCAAAATTAGCAGAGATTGCTGATTCCATAAATGCCGAAAGTAAAATTGTACTAGGGGAAGAAGCTAAGACATTTGAGACAACAGGGGAGTTCACAACGATTGGTACTTCTAAGAGTTCTTATAAGGCTAAAAGAATGATATTCTGCGGAGGCTTGCAAGCTGATCGGTTGGCTAAAAAAGATAATGTTCCGCTAAAAGAAAAAGTCATTGGTTTCCGAGGTGATTATTATGAGTTAACGGATCAAGCTAAACATAAGGTGAAAAACCTAATCTATCCCGTTCCAAATCCTGAATTCCCTTTCCTTGGTGTTCACTTTACTAGAATGACAAATGGTGATATTGAATGTGGTCCGAATGCAGTATTCACCTTTAAAAGAGAAGGGTATGGAAAGACTGATTTCAGTTTTAAAGATACTGCTAATGCACTTGGATATGGTGGCACGTGGAGGTTTTTCGGACAGAACTTCAGCTTCGGTGTAAAAGAATATCGAAGAGCTTTTTCCAAGCGTTTATTTCTAAAAACATTACAACGACTAATCCCTGATTTAACAAAAGAAGATTTAAAACCTGGTCGTTCTGGCGTACGAGCAATGGTAATGAACAGTAAAGGAGGAACCAAAGACGATTTTAGAATTGAATTCACTGATCACAGTATCCATGTAATAAATGCTCCTTCCCCAGCAGCAACCGCTTGCTTAGCTATCGGAGGCCAGATAACGGATATGGCGAAAGATCACTTTAACCTTTGAGTTAAGAATTACGATTTTAGATTTTCGAATTTTTCTGTTTCATGGTTTTTATCGATGCAATTATAGTAGAGAGGATTTCATTGTATTCTTTCCACATTTGATTTATCTGACCATCGTGTTTTGGGCTAGCTTCTTTTAATAATTCAAGAAAACACAGCGTCTCGTCTGCTTCTTCCTCAACGATTTTTTTTTGTAGATAAAATCAGCAGTTGACTTCGCTCTACAAGCTGCCCGATAATTTGCACCAACAGAGCTGCTACATCTTATGATCTGATTACAATATGCATTAAAAGATCTGGCGTTAGGAAGTTAATCGAAAAGTTGCCAAACACTAATCGCAGCATTTTTCGTTCTATTAATTATTTGATTTTTCAAGAATGGGTTTTAGGACAAATTAAGTCCACCAAACCGTAATCTATTTACGTTTTAAAAATCTAAAATAAGATAAAAGGCCACATCAATAATTGGATGTTTAAAGATTAGAGACATAAGACAACTTACAGTCTTTTGTCTTTAAAGTTTGCAAAGCAAACTGATCTTTATTCTTATCTACAAGGATTGTGTCGGTCGAGAAGAAATCTCAATAACCTTTTCGTATTCTTCAGGTGATAGATCATTGAAGAAATAATTAACAGGATTCACGGGTTTGTAAGTCATCTTGCCGCTTTCACCTTTCATTCGCTTTCGAACTTCATAATGAACATGCGGACCAGTAGAAACCCCAGTGCTTCCAACTAGTGCAATAACTTCTCCTTTTAACACTTTTTGCCCAACCTTACATTTGTAAGCACTGCAATGCGCATAAAGTGTTTTATGTCCAAAGCCATGATCAATAATTACTACTTGTCCGTATCCGCTCATCCGGTCAGCTCTTTCAACCACTCCATTGCCAGTAGCATAAATATCAGTGCCGGTATCGGCAGTAAAGTCAATACCCGTGTGCATTTTTTGAATTTTATAGATCGGATGCATTCTATAGCCAAACCCAGAAGCTAATCTTGTCAAATCCTTATTTGAAATCGGTTGGATAGAAGGAATACAGGCTAACATCTCTTTTTTGGTTTTCACCAGTTCTTTTAGCTCATCGTATGATTCGCTCTGAACAACCATTTTTTTCTGAACTTCTTCTAGTTTTCTTTTGATCTCAATCACCATTTCAGAGTGATCGTAGCCTTTGTATTGATCGTATTTTTTAGCATTTCCACCTGTTCCAAAATTCCTTTTGTAAGAAGGTATAGGCTCTGCTTCATAAATGCTTCGGTAAATGTTGTCATCAGTTTCCTGTAAATGAGTCATCACTTTCCTCATTAATTCAACTTCACTTTCTAGGTCATCAAAATCTTTCTCTAATCTGATATTCTTACCGGTCAATTTATCATTGTCCCAAGTTTGAATCCAATTGGCAAAAGCAAACACGGCAATAAACCCAACTACAATGCCTGTAATTGCGAAATACGAAATTTTTAAGAGCTTATCTTTTATCGATAATTCTACCTCTTCGTATGAGAGCGTCTCGGGATTATATTTGTACTTAGTACGTGCCACTGTAAAACTCTTTGTTTTAGGGTGCGCTAATTTACCATAAAAATATAACTTTGCATTTCGTTTGGTCGCTATAGATAAGGGATTGGGCGAAGTTTAAGTAATTTTAACAAATGGATTCAAAGCAAATACGTTCAACTTTCATTGAATTTTTTAACTCAAAAGGGCATGACGCTGGCGTTTCAGCCCCAATGGTGGTTAAAAATGACCCGACCCTTATGTTTACAAATGCAGGGATGAATCAATTCAAGGACATTTTCCTTGGAAATTCGCCAGCTAAATCTCCACGAATCTGTAATACTCAGAAATGCCTTAGAGTTTCAGGAAAACACAATGATCTTGAAGAGGTAGGGGTAGATACCTACCACCATACCATGTTCGAAATGCTTGGCACTTGGTCATTTGGAAATTACTTTAAAAAAGAAGCAATTGAATGGGCTTGGGAACTATTGACCGAAGTCTATAAAATTGACAAATCTAGAATCTATGTTACCATATTTGAAGGAGACTTAACGGATGGAACATCATTGGATGTTGAAACATACGACTTATGGAAAACTTTGATCGATGAAGACCGAATTATCAAAGCGAATAAAAAAGACAATTTTTGGGAAATGGGTGAAACCGGTCCTTGTGGGCCTTGTTCTGAAATTCATGTTGATTTACGTTCAGTCGCTGAGCGAAAAAAATTAGATGGGAAGGCGTTGGTAAATGAAGACCATCCGCATGTTATTGAAATTTGGAATTTAGTTTTCATGGAATTCAATCGAATGTCTAATGGTAAATTGTTTCCTCTTCCGAATAAACATGTTGACACAGGAATGGGCTTTGAGCGTCTCTGTATGGTGCTGCAAGGCAAAACGTCTAATTATGACACCGATGTATTCATGCCCTTAATCCAGCATTTAGAAAATGTATCAGGAATTGAATACGGTAAAATAGAAAAGAACGACATTGCTTTAAGAGTAATTGCAGATCACATTAGAGCGATTTCATTTAGTATTGCAGATGGACAGTTGCCTTCTAATACTGGCGCAGGGTATGTGATTAGGAGAATTCTAAGAAGGGCAATTCGTTATGGATACCAGACACTTGGATTGAATCATCCATTCTTATATAGTTTGGTTAGCATATTAAGCCGTGAAATGGGAGGCGCGTTCCCAGAACTAATCAACCAATCTGATTTAATAGAGAAAGTGATTAAAGAAGAGGAAGTTTCTTTCTTTAGAACACTGGAAAAGGGAATTGAAAGATTTAACACGCACATTAAAACCGGAATAAAAAAGGTAGAAGGTAAATTTGCTTTTGAGCTTTATGACACGTTTGGTTTCCCGATAGATTTAACTGAATTAATGGCCAAGGACAATAAATTGGAAGTTGATTTAGAGGAGTTTAATTTTTGCTTAGCAGAACAAAAACAACGTTCGAGAAATGCTTCTGCAATTGAAACAGAAGATTGGCAGGTGTTACTTGCTGACGATAAGGAGGAATTTATTGGCTATGATTATACGGAAGGTACAGTCAGAATAACCCGCTACAGAAAAGTGACGATTAAGGATGAGGAAAGATACCAATTGGTGTTTAATCTCACTCCGTTCTATGCGGAAGGTGGCGGACAAGTTGGAGATACTGGATACATTGAGGCAAACGGGAAAAAAGTTTCAATCTTCAATACGAAGAAGGAGAATAATTTAATCATTCATTTCTCGAAGGAACTTCCTGAAAACCCTGGAGCACATTTTAATGCCGTAGTAAACACAAAAAATAGAAGATTAACACAGGCCAACCATTCAGCAACGCATTTGGTACATGAGGCGCTACGAGAAGTGTTAGGAACTCATGTTGAACAAAAGGGATCACTCGTTAATCCAAAACATCTCCGATTTGACTTTTCCCATTTTTCAAAAATGACGGACGAGGAAATTAATGAAGTAGAGACATTGGTCAATGAACGAGTGAGAGCCAATTTACCACTTGAAGAACATCGAGATATGCCAATGGATAAAGCTTTGGAGATGGGAGCAATGGCACTATTTGGGGAGAGATATGGCGATGTAGTGAGGCTGATTAAATTTGGTAGCTCTGTAGAATTATGTGGAGGAACTCATGTGAAATCAACTGGCGAAATCGGGACTTTTAAGCTAATGTCAGAAAGCTCAGTTGCTGCCGGAATACGTAGAATTGAATGTATTACGTCTGACGGAGCAGATAATTGGGTAAATGGCCAATTAGCCTTATTAGAGGAGGTAAAGCAATCATTAAAGAATCCAAAAGATCTGATCAGAGCCATTTCCGATTTAACGCAACAAAAATCAGATTTAGAAAAGGAAGTTGCCTCCTTCAAGAAAGATAAAGCGGGCTCTCTTAAAGGAGATTTGATTAAAGCAGTTAAAGAGGTTAACGGAATTAATTTCATTGGTCAAAAAGTTGATTTGGATGCTGGTTCGATAAAGGATTTGGCTTTCCAGTTAAAATCCGAGGTGGAGAATTTATTTATGATTTTAGGATCGGAAGTAGGTGGTAAAACAACTATTACTGTAGCGTTATCTGATGCTTTAGTAGCCGAAAAAGGACTGCATGCTGGAAACATGGTTCGGGAGCTGGCAAAGGAAATTGGAGGGGGAGGTGGTGGTCAACCAAATTTCGCAACTGCGGGCGGGAAAAACCCTGCTGGAATTGGAGCGGCCATAGAAAAGGCAGAAGCGCTAATAGAATAAGACATTTAAATCTGCCCGTTTCTTAAAGCATAGTGCTGTAAGTTTTAATCGTCATCTTATTCAATAAGGTAAGATGACCTGCTTTTTAGGTAGGTTTGAATGGGGAAATTACTAGAGTTCGTTATTGGCTTTTCAGCCTCAGTAACCTAGTTTTTAATTCTTCAATGTTTTGTTTTTTTCTTGGTACTCTAGTAGATATGGAAGTTTTAGTGTAAAACTCATGCCTGGTATCTAAAAATTCAATTTGCTGTTCAGTCCATTCAACTTCATTCATTGATCGCCCGTATTCGGCCAATTCTCGAAATAACGAATTCGCAATAACATGGTAATCTGATCGGCCAAAGTAGTCGTGATCTGCATCACACATGATGCATTCTAAAGTGTTTATTGGAGGAACACTTATTCCTGTTGACAAGATAATTCTACTAATAGCGGCTATTTGATTGTCAGAATATTCAAAAGTCGGAAGTACTTCTTCCACCAATGCTACCGCTATCGTCTCATTGTTAGTGTATTGTTTGATAAAGCCTGAATCATGAAATAGTGCAGCGGTAAATAAGATGATTCGATCAGGTTCAGAAATTTCTTCTTCTTCCGAAATGATTATTGCAGCATTGTATACATCTAAAGTGTGATGAAGCCCATGATAGTAAAGATTGTTGGAAAGTTCATCTTTAAGCTTCTGTAGGATATATGTTTTTGCACCGTTAAAATTCATTTCCACTGTTCAGATGAATTAATGATTTCAACGCGTCATTTGGATAAATGCCTAAATCATCTTCCGAGTATTTAGGCTTAATTCTATTTACCGCATAGATTTTCATCATCCCTTTACCCTTAGCATTTACTTCTTTCGTTAATTCGCAAACGAAAAATGATTTAACCTTATTGTAAGTTTCTTCAGAAACATTAAGTGTATTCAGATCTCCGTTTGATTCAATTCGGCTGGCCGTATTTACTGTATCGCCCCATACATCGTAGGCAAATTTTCTCACACCAACCACGCCCGCAATTAAAGGGCCAGAGTGAATTCCAAGACGTAGATCCCAAAACACTTCTCCATGTGCTTTTTGTTCAGTTTTGACGCGTTCGCAATAAGCTCTAATCTCTATTCCGGCCAAAGTTAAATTAACTGCATTGTTCTCATTAGAAATTGGGATTCCCGAAGCGCACATATAAGCATCTCCAATTGTTTTGATTTTCTCAATCCCGTAACGAGAAGTAATCTTATCAAATTCAATAAAATAAGTATCCAACTTCTTAATTAACTCACCAGGTTCCATTTTGGCTGAAGTAGCAGTGAATCCAACGAAATCTGTAAATAAAACACTTGCTGATTCATAATTTCTTGGAGCCGATTTACCTTTTTGTTTAAGTTCTTCAGCGACTTCTGCGGGTAATATGTTCAGTAGTAATTCCTCTGATTTACTTTTCTCTTCTTGAAGTTGCTGGGTTCTTTGTTTAATTTTATTTTCTAATAAATCGTTTTTACGCTTCAAGTTTTTACTCCTCAGTTTTACCGCTTGAAAAAGTAGGAAAATAACTATGACAATGCATATTAAGATGAACCACCATGTTTTATAAAAAGGCGTGTCTACAGCAAAGTCAAATTCAAGTTCGTTTGAATGTTTGCCGAACGCGTTTTTAGCTCGAATTTTAAGTTTATAATTTCCTGGCGGAACATACGGCAAATAGAAATGATGATTGTCGCTCCAGTTCGACCATTCGTCCATTAAGCCCTCAACAAGATATTGGTAACGTGTATTGTTTGCTTTCAAGTAGAAAGGGGCTGAAAGTTCAAATTCAACAGCGTTTTCATCATAAGAGAGTAACGCATTATCTGTTGAAAATATAGATTTACTATCATTCCACGCATTTTTTAAGTAGACTTGAAAATCAGTAGAATAATTCTTTAAGTCTTTGTGCAATATTTTATGAATCTGGTTGGAATTCACTACCCATAAATTCTTTTCCGCATCCATGTAGATACTTTGGATGTCGTCAAAAATGTTCAGGAACTGTAGCGCTTCATCCGGAAGAAAAACCCCATTACTTAAAAATTTCCAATGCGAGCCATTATAGACCCAGGTGATTTCATCTTGGTTAGCGATATAGTCGAATGAGCCTCTCCATTTAGATTTCAAATCTAGATTTGCGACTATGGAATCTCCAGCTTTATCATAGTAATGAAGTCCTGTAGATAACATAAAATATGGTCTATTGAATACGTTTCTAGTTAATACCCGTTCATTAAAATAACTTTCAATTGGAAACCGTTTTGATTCAACAATCGAGCTATCTGTATAAGTAATATGGAATACAGCATCATCCGTTCCCGCCCAAAACGAGTTTTCGTGCTCTGTAAGAATCGAATAAAATGGTCTGCCTTCGATAAGATCAATGATTTCCCAAGTCTCTTCTTTTTTTGTAAATTTTTTAATTCCACTGTTAGTTGCTACGTAAAACCCGTTTTCTTGTCGAGTTTTTTCAATGAAATTGACTTGCTCGCCCTCCAATAAAGTTAGAAATTGCTCGCCCTTTAAAATGTGTAAACCATCGGTACTCGCAATTAATAAACCATGAACTCCAAGGGGCTCGATATCCTTAACTTTTTTATCTAAATGCTCAATTTTCTTATAAGCATGGGTAACGGATTGAAGTGCATATATTTTTTTTTGTTCTTGAGTTTTGATTTGTTTAAACTTTGTTTGTGGGTTAGAAACAGGATCATTATTTATTGGAGCCAATGTGTTGACTGGTTTACTCGTTTGTGGGTCAATTGTTGGGTCTGGAACGTTTTTTAACCCATTTTCTTTGTCCTTTCTACGTTTTTCCTTTCTGTTCTGTCTCTCTTCTTTCCGTTTTTGTTTCCGCTGTTTTATGTTTTGTATAAAGGTTCTTTCTTGTGAATCAGCGGTTGTATCAATTTTTGAATTAAGCGCATAAGCAGCTTCAACATGTGAGTACTTCTGATTGTCCTCAGATCCAACAGGTACTTCGGTTAAAACTTCAATATAAAGCATGATTTCTTCAAACTCTTTAACTTCCTCTAAGTAAAAGAGACCTTCACTAGTTGCTATAAACAGTTTGTCATCATAATGGGCGAGATCCTGAAAATTTCCTTCTATCCCTGGATAAGTGTGATAGTTTCTAAGAGGCAAATTATAGCTGACTCTGGTAAAGCCATTAGGGTGAGCTACCCATACACCTCCTTGAGCATCCTTAGAAATAGCAAATATTTCATCATCAGGTAAGCCGGTTTGATAGTTTAGAGTATGAATTGCATCCCCTGTTTGTTTGTCAATAAAAACAACTCCACCAGAAAGAGTTCCAATTACGGTTGTTTTACTATTTAAATTTAAACCTGTCGTGATTACCTGTTCGTCCAAATAATTGGCCACGTCACCACCAATTGCTTTAATTTGATGATTTTCAAATTTATAAAGCCGCTCTTCGGTCGCGATTAAAGTGTAGTTCTCATTTACAACTTCGCTATAAACTATATAATCCTCCGACAAAAATTGCCCAGTAGTGTCGGACAAATTAGAGTTAGAGGATAGATTTCGAAATCCTTGATTAGGAATATTAACCATGATCCCTTCATGCGTTTTAAAGCAACCGAAAAATCGTATGCCGTCTAACTTAAAAACTTCAGGAGAAGCTTCGAGGTTTGATAGAGAATGGCTGATAACTTGAAAATGGGAACAAAATGAGATTGTTGAATCCTCAATGAGAATCTGTCCAACACCACCTATTGAATCATGGTTTACGTTTAGTGATTGATAAGAATAGTTGTTAAAATCTCCTGGCTTTAAGTATCCATAATCGCCAATGCATCCAACAAAAATTTGATCTGTTACAGCATAGTATTCTAAACTAAGAGGCACTCCGTCTGTTTCAATGAACTCCCAAGTCTTACCATCAAAAATGAAAATACCACGCTGATTAGCAAAAAGCATATTGCCTTTTGCATCTTGGCAAATGGAATAATTTAAATTTCCAATGTTCTGATCTTGAAGTGAGAAATTTGTTACAAATAAGTGACCATCCTGCGCGTGGATTGAGACACACATTAGTCCTAACAATAAGAGTAAAAATCCTTTTAACATCTGTGGTTCAAATATCTTTTATAAATATCCTGTTACGGAATGTGCTATAGCTGCGCGAAAAAAATTAATTTTGGCGAGATCACAAAATTTAAAATTCAACGATGGGTCTGAATTTTGAACAAAACCAATGTAAATGAATAAGCCATCAATTCCTAAAGGAACCAGAGATTTCTCGCCTTCTGTTATGGTACGCAGAAATTACATTTTTGACACAATAAAATCATGTTTTAAAAAGTATGGTTTTTTGCCAATTGAAACTCCCGCAATGGAGAAACTTTCGACATTAACTGGTAAGTACGGAGAAGAAGGCGATCGATTGATATTCAAGGTTTTAGACAGGGGAGATAAGCTTGCGAGAGGATTAGATCAAGTAAGTAAAGCTGACATGTCTCAAGGAAAGATTGAACATTTATTATGTGAGCAAGGACTTAGATATGACCTTACTGTGCCATTTGCTCGGTTCGTAGTTCAGCATCAAAACGATATTTCATTTCCATTTAAACGATACCAAATCCAGCCGGTCTGGAGAGCAGACCGTCCGCAAAAAGGTAGATATAGAGAGTTTTACCAGTGCGATGCTGATGTAGTGGGATCTAATTCATTGTTATATGAAGTGGAATTAGTTCAACTTTTCGATGAAGCTTTATTTAAGTTGGGCATTCCAGAATTTACGATCAAGATTAATAACCGTAAAATATTGACTGGGATTGCTGAAATTACTGGAGAAGCGGATAAAATAATCGACATGACTGTGGCGATCGACAAATTGGATAAGATCGGTGAAGATGGTGTGGTTAAAGAACTTTTGGAACGTGGTATAGCGGATTCTTCTGTTGAGAAAATTAGACCTCTATTTGCTTTAAAAGGAAGCAATCAAGAAACGATTGCCTCAATGAGAAGCATGCTTCAGGATTCTGAAATAGGGACTGCAGGTATTGAAGAGCTGGAGTTTGTATTGAGTCAAATTGAAGACTTAGGCTTGAAAAAAGCATCGTTAGAATTTGATGTGACTCTGGCCAGAGGCCTTAACTACTACACAGGCGCGATTTTTGAAGTGAAAGCAAATGGAGTTGATATGGGCTCAATTTGTGGAGGAGGTAGATACGATGACCTTACCGGAATATTTGGATTGAAAGATGTTTCCGGAGTTGGTATATCATTTGGCGCAGATCGTATTTACGATGTGATGAATGAGCTGGAATTATTTCCAGAAACATCTGAAGAAACGACTCAAATTCTTTTTCTCAATTTTGGAGATGAAGAAGCGAAGTATAGTTTGGGACTACTGAAACAATGTAGAGAAGCTGATATAAATTCTGAAATATATCCATCTTCAGTCAAGATGAAGAAGCAAATGAACTATGCTGATCAGAAAGGAATTAAGTATGTTGCCATGGTTGGTTCGGACGAAATGGAAACAGGAACAATTCGAATAAAGGAAATGAGTACAGGTGAACAAAGTAACTTGACCATTGATGAATTGATTAATCAAATTAAATAATGAGCGTACATCAAATCAATAGTGAGTATTTGACCGTTGAAAAATTACAAGAGATTGTATTTGGAGATTACAAAATTGAATTGTCTGGAGATTCGGTCAAAAAAATTCAAAAATGTCGAGATTATCTCGATAGGAAGATGGAAGAATCAGATGCTCCTATTTACGGAATAAATACTGGTTTTGGCTCTCTTTATAGTGAAACCATTTCAAAAAATGACCTAGGACAGCTCCAAGAGAATTTAGTAAAATCTCATGCCTGTGGAATGGGTGATGAGGTACCTCAAGACATCGTTAGATTAATGTTGTTTTTGAAAGCACAAGGTTTGTCTTATGGCCACTCTGGAGCTCAATTAGCAACAGTTCAAAGATTGTTAGATTTTTTAAATGAAGGGATATATCCAGTAATTTACCAACAAGGATCTTTAGGAGCGTCTGGAGATTTGGCGCCATTGGCAAATATGTCTCTGGCATTAATTGGTATGGGTGAAGTGATTCACCAAGGGATGCGTAAAACTGCTTCTGATGTATTAGAAAATTTTGGATGGAAACCGATCGTTTTACAATCTAAAGAAGGCTTGGCTTTATTGAACGGGACTCAATTCATGAGCGCTTATGGGTGTTGGAATCTATTGAAAGGGATTCATTTGTCTAACATGGCCGATTTAATCGGAACGGTTTCGTTAGAAGCATATGACGGCCGCCCTGAGCCATTTAGAAGGAATGTACATGAAATAAGAAACCATAAAGGGCAAATAGAAACGGCTGTAAATATTTGGAATTATCTTCAAGGAAGTGAGTTAATCGAGCAAGAGAAAACACATGTTCAAGACCCTTACTCGTTCAGATGTATGCCACAAGTTCACGGGGCGACCAAAGATGCTTTGACTCATATTAAATCTGTTTTTGAGAACGAGATCAATGCCGTTACCGATAACCCGACTATTTTCCCAGATGAGGATCAAATCGTTTCTGCAGGAAATTTTCATGGTCAACCGTTAGCTATTAACCTTGATTATTTAGCTATAGCAATTGCAGAGTTAGGTAGTATTTCAGAACGAAGAACCTATAAGTTAATTGGAGGATTGAGAGGGTTGCCTCCATTTTTAGTAGCGAATCCTGGTTTGAATTCAGGGTTCATGATTCCGCAGTATTCAGCGGCTTCAATTGTAAGTCAGAATAAGCAGTTGTGCACTCCTGCATCTGTAGACACAATTGATTCTTCAAACGGACAAGAAGATCATGTGAGCATGGGCGCGAATGCTGCCACCAAGTGCTTTCTAGTGGTAAATAATGTGGAAAAATTACTAGGTATAGAATTGTTTAACGGAGTGCAAGGTTTGCAGTTTAGGAAACCATTAAAGTCTTCGGATACAATAGAAAAATTGGCAAGCGAGTTTCTAAATGTTGTTCCTTTTGTAAAGGATGATATTATCATGCATGTCCAAATGAAAAAGGCCATTTCATTCGTAGGAACTTATACTATTGAATTCTAAAAATTGATTGAACTGCAACTTTACAGTTCCTACCTAACTATAGTTACATGACCTTTAAGGTCTTTGTACTCGTTATTCCATTCTTTTTTAAGTCTAATCATCCAGACATAAACGCCAATTGGTAATTGATCTCCATGGTTGGTTCCATCCCATCCTTCACCCATTCTTGTTGAAGAAAAAAGTTGCTGTCCCCACCGGTCGAAAATAATAAACTCGTAATCTGAGATTTCTGGCTGAGAAAGAATTGGGGTGAAAATGTCGTTGCGTCCATCTCCGTCTGGAGTAAATGCATTTGGAATAAAGACATGAACATCGTCCACTACTTTAATGTCCTGACAAATCATATTGCTACACCCCGAACTATTAGTGGCAATTAGGCAAACTTGATAAGTTCCAGGTTCAACTGAAGGGAATTCGAACTGCGCATTCTCCGTATAAAATCTTGTTTCATTTCCGTCCACAGTTATGATCCACTCATAACTTACTGCGCCAATACTGGCATTTCTTAACCAAACTCGAGAGTCGAAAATTGAAGGAAGATGAGGGTTCCAGGAAAATGCTGCAATTGGAGAAGCCTCGGGACATACATAATCTTCAATTTCATATGAAATAATGCAGCCATCTGTCGTGGTAATTGACAATCCCACCGTATGACACCCTCCTTTAGTGTATACATAACTTGTAGTTTGGAAGTCATTGCTTGTGCTACCATCGCCAAAGGTCCAGGTGCAAGTTGCGCCAGCTGGAATACCGGTGCTGGTGAATTTAACGGTTAATGGTGCGCAGCCAGTAGTGTAATCGGCTTCAAACGTAATTGAGGGAGGGGTGATAACAGCTACAAACACGTAGTCGGTATCTGAAGGAGTTTCGCAGTCATCATAAATGATTACCATGTACGTTGTGTCTGAACTTGGCGAAACTAACTTAGTTTGTCCAAGTCCTAAACCCTGATTCCAACTGTATGTATAGTTTCCTGTTCCTCCCGTTGCGCTTGCGGAAAGTTGAACCGTACTACCCAAACAAAGCGATTGATCAGGCCCAGCATCTGCCGTTATTAATCCTCTAAGATCCACATCCATACAAGTATTAATAGATACGCATCCGTTTGCGTCTGTTATTGTAACACAATACGCTTTAGGTGAAGATGGTGAAACTGTAATAGAAGAAGTCGTTTCTCCAGTGTCCCACAAATAGGAGTACGGGGCTAGACCTCCGCTTACACTAGGGAAGAGGACCGCTGTTCCTGAAGCGCAAACAATCGTGTCTGTTGTGGTAATAACTAATGGAGTTGGTCCTCCGACAAAAGAACTGACTTGAAAAATGCAACCAAGTGCGTCCGTTACGACAACGGTATAAGTTCCTGCGCAGAGTCCAGTAAAGGTTGAACTTGCTTGAGGTCCGCTTCCAATATCAAAAGTGTAAGGAGCAACTCCGGGTCCGCTCGTGGAGATATTAATTTCTCCGTCACAAGTGTTAAAGCAAGATTCGTTGGTCGCTGTGGCTGTTGCCGTGAATGACGTTATTTTTTCCACCTTGACGCTATCAACAATCTTCATGGTAGATCCATCACAATTTGTGTAAACAATTTCAGCAGCAAACGTTGTGGTTGAATTCATACACACGCTTGGTACATCTAGTCCATTGCCGACAAATGTGCCAGATTGATCAAACCAATTAACATCCCAATTCGGAGGGCCGGATGGAGTGAAACGCCAAGCTTCGTTTGACGCAGACCAAGGTCCTGTATTTCTTCCAGGAGCAGTAACTCCTTGAGTTCCATTTGCATTTTGTATTCCGATCACCGCATTACCGTCATTCCAAGAAACACAGGTAGGTTTATCGTGAATGTACACTTCAATAATGTTGGTGGTTTCATAAAGAATAATTTGTTGCGTGGTGATTTCCGAGTTGCAGCTAAAATGTGCAACGTTATGATAGTTCACGACAAAAGTTCTACATGGAGCTGTTCCAAGAACTGCCCAGCTAATATCTGTACCACTGTTTACGGAAGGGTCAATATCGTGATAGGCCCCCATAATGGAATTTCCTTGTAAGGACGAAGATGGCACACTGGCATTGTAGCTCCATTCACAATAGCTTCCTGCAACTGAAGCATCAAAAGTTATAAGCCCATTAGCACCAATTACCACCTGGTTTTTCTGCGATCCATAAAAACAAAAATTGAACGGTAGGGACATCGAATTGCTCCAAACATCATCTTGCCCGACAAAAATGGTGTTTCCACCAGTGGTAGGATATGGAGATGCGAACGGAATAGAACTAACAGTATAGTTGGTAGTTTGTCCAGTTTCAAGCACGGAAGCGTGAAGATCGGTGCAGCTAACCGAGCAATCAATTGTTTGATCGGGACCAGCATTAATGTTTGGGCAAGCCGCTGGTTGCGCAAGGCTTACCACGGTTATAAACATTAATAAGATGAGGATTAAAATTCGCACTAGTTACTTATTTAAACAGTTGTAAATGAAAATCACCTACTTTCTAATAAAGAACTTACCAACTTTAGTGCCAAAACTTGTTTTTTTGAACCTTTTTTTATCATCGTTTGTTTACCCTTGAAAGATGGTGTATCATTGGCCCGTAGCAGTTAATTTTTTCTTGTGAAAATCTACTTAATTCCGGGCGTAGGGTCAGACCATCGATTGTTTGAAAATTTCAAATTGCCAGCGCATGAAATTTGTTACCTAGATTATCAACCTTTTGGAGAAGCTAAAAGCCTCCAAGAATATGCTAAAGTCATGGCCAAAGAAGTAAATCAAGAAGAGCCGTTTGCTCTTTTGGGTGTTTCGCTTGGCGGTATGATTGCTGTTGAAATGGCCAAATTTCTATATCCGAGAATTACAATTTTAGTTTCTAGTGCAAAAACACACAAAGAGTTTCCGCCAAGAATTAAATTAACTCGGAGTTCGAGAGCATATTACGTGGGTTGGGGTGGACTGTTAAAGTGGTTTTCTTTGAAGGTCAAATTTGTTTTAGGCGCAAGAGGTGGAGGAAACGCAAGAATTGTAACAGCCATGATGAAGGATACCACGAATGCTCAATTGAGAAAAAGTATCATGGCTTTACTGAATTGGAGAAATCTAGAAATTCACCCGAGTATTGTTCATATTCATGGTACTAATGATTGGACGCTCCCGCATAAACATGTTTCCGCGGACTATTATATTGAAGGCGGAAGTCACTT
>JBLIOB010000078.1:0-16140 GCA_047639575.1 Parvicellaceae bacterium | reverse complement strand
GCATCCTTTACATTACTGGTAGTAAGTTGATAATCATTGGTGGTTAATGTTGAAACAGTCAATACTACTTCATCAAGATTAATACCGTCTCTAATTGCGGAAGTCACATTTATTGAATTGTTTATAGAGTAATTGTCCGATAGTTCCGCAGAAGTTTGTTCTACATTTTGATTGAATTTCACGCGTAAGGAAGTGTTGCTTTCTACAGAGAGGCTGCTTACAGCAATGGCCGTTGCTGCTGCAGTAATACTAATATCATCAAAGAAGAATAGGTCTTTTCTAGTACTGGAATGAGAACAAACAAATCCGAAATGAGTGGTTGTTGTATAAGTATTATCAAGAAATGATGCACCTTCACTAGTATAAGTAGTTCCACCAGCAACATCAGCATTTACTTGCCAATTTCCTGAAGTATCTCTAGTAATTTGATATCCAATGTTCACATTTCCTGTTAGACTCGAACTACCAACAAACAACTCCGTTTCAGTACCGTTTGCGTCTTGTCTGAAAAATCTGATTTCATCATTACTGCTTTCTCCAACCTGAATAAAATAGCCAATTAGGGAACCTTCAAGATTGGCTTGATCGGACATAAGATAAATCCTTACTCTATTAGAAGCAGAAGGTGCAAACTGCATATCTACATTAAATTTCCAAGTGGTATTGTTAGTCACTGTGCTTGGAGTTGATAGATACAATTTGGATGTAGTACTTGGTCCTTTACTATTTAAACGGTTTGCATCTATTTCAAATTCTGCAACATCACCTGACCATACTGGATTTGTAGTAAAGTCACCATCTGAAAAGTCATCAGTAACTTGAGAAAAAGCTATTGATGGAGTAATGATTAGTAAGGCTATTATTAATTCCTTCATTGACTTAAATCTACCCTTTTTTCCTTTTAGAAGTATAAGGCACTATTTCATCCAATAAAAATGCCTCTTGCAAAATATTTCTTAACAATTCCTCCGATACATCTTTGATATCATTAAACACAAGACTCCTTACCTGTTTTCGATCTCTTGCTTCTAGTATGCCTTGTTCATTACTCAATTCGTTTCCCCTAATAAATGACAAATCGATTGAACCATCCTTGCGTGGATTTAAATAGCACAGCCAACTTTTCAGGTAGTAAAAAGGAACATGATATCTTATTTTACTGATCACTTTTGGATGTTCCGTAATCACAGCATCCAAGTATTCAAGGATGACCCTTTGTTTATCACTAACGCTAGAAATATAATATTTAACACTTATCATTTTATATTGATTTAATCACATTATGAATTGTTAAATATTTCACGTCACAGTTTTAGCCAGTTAAAACTCCAACAATTTATTCAATTCATATTATAAATAGATAAAATGGGAACATCCCAAAGTTTAAAAACGATATATAATTACTCTATTTTTGTCGCATTAAATACTTGTTTAATAAAGGGATTAAATTTTATTCTAAAAAGATGTCAGTAAAATTAGCGGTCGTAGGAGCAACAGGTTTAGTAGGAACTAAAGTATTAGAGATTTTAGCTGAAAGGAATTATCCAGTTGAGACATTAATATTAACAGCCTCAGAAAGGTCTATTGGAAAAGAAATCGCTTACAAAGGGACTAAATATGCAGTAGTTTCCATGCAAGATGCAGTAGATGCTAAACCGGATATTGCTATTTTCTCAGCTGGCGGAGACACCTCTTTGGAGTGGGCGCCAAAGTTTGCAGAAATGGGAACCATCGTAGTTGACAATTCTTCTGCGTGGAGAATGAATCCTAAAAACAAGCTTATTGTACCAGAAATTAACGCGGATACCTTAAGCAGTGAAGATAAAATTATAGCCAATCCAAACTGTTCTACAATTCAAATGGTTTTGGCATTAGCTCCTTTACATAAAGCTTATAGAATTAAAAGAGTTGTAGTTTCTACTTATCAGTCAGTTACTGGAACTGGAAAAGCGGCAGTTGATCAACTTTACGGAGAGCGGAATAATACAAAACATGAAAAGGTTTATCCTCATACCTTGGATATGAATGTTTTACCTCATGTAGATGTTTTTCAAGAAAACGGATATACAAAAGAAGAAATGAAGATGGTCAATGAAACCAAAAAAATACTAGGAGATGAATCCATTCAGCTCACAGCTACTTGCGTGAGGTTGCCTGTTACTGGAGGACATTCTGAAGCAGTGAATGTTCAATTTGAGAATCCATTTGAGTTGAAAGAGGTAAGAGAAATTTTGTCAAATACTGATGGAATTATCATAGAGGATAATCCGGCAAACAATGAATATCCAATGCCACTTAATGCGCATGATAAGGATGAAGTATTTGTTGGGAGATTGAGAAAAGATGAATCTCAGCCTAATACTTTAGATATGTGGATTGTATCAGATAATCTAAGAAAAGGTGCTGCAACCAATGCTATTCAAATTGCTGAATACATCAGTGAGCATATCTTGGTTTACTAATTATGAATGGAATTATAAACCTGATTCCACCATCTGCTTAATTTTTACAGCTTTTTCAAAATGATCTAATTCATGGGTCATAATCCACCAAGTGGCAGCTTCCATCAATTGCTCAGGATTGTCATTTTTATTAGAGAAGAAAGCATAAAATGACAGACCCACATTAGAGCCTTTTTTCTCAATCTTACTAGTGCAGATTTCAATTATTCTTCTTTGTAAGTCCTTATTCATTTTTCCTTATGATTTTGATTTGAGTATTTTAACTTAACGGTAAAATAAGCATAACTGATTCACTTTCCATTCAGGATATTCAATCCCAAAATAAACCTTTTTATAAAAGCTACGTTTAGGATTTAAATATTATAGCTACTTTTAGGACTTTAATAAAAAATTATGGGAAAATATTCAATTGGAGAATTTGAAGAAGTCGTTGTACTGACTGTCGCGATCCTTAACGACAATGCTTATGGAATAGCTATAAAGGAAGACATAGAAACAAGACTTAGTAGAAAAGTAAGTGTTGGAGCGCTGAGAACTGCATTAAGTAGATTGGAAAAAAAGGGATATCTGAAATCAGAATTTGGAGAAGCAACTTCTATAAGAGGAGGTAAAAGAAAACGGTTTTTCAAAGTAACTCAAGAAGGTAAAGTAGCCTTAGAACAAGTGATGGAAACAAGGAAGCAAATGTGGGCAGCCATTCCATCTTTTTCCTTAGAATATAAATTATTATGACTGCTCCTTCTGACAACTCACCACCGAAAGGGCCTTTGAATTTTCTGAGGTGGTTTTGTAATGACGAGCTCATAGAAGATGTAGAAGGCGATTTGTCAGAGCTATATTTCCAAAGAAAAAAACAAAAACCAAAATTAGCCAAGTGGCTATTTATAAAGGATGTGATTTTACTTATCCGACCCGATATCATTAAAAAATCATCAATTGAAACCAGATTAATCAATAACAGTATGCTAAGAATTTATTTCAAAATCTTTTTCAGAAATGCCCTTCGCAACAAGAGTTATAGCGCATTAAACTTATTGGGACTAATCGTAGGAATAGTTTCTAGTATCTTGATATTACTTTGGGTAAACAGTGAAGTCCAAGTTGATAAGTTCCATGCAAAAGGAGATAATATCTATCAGTTATTTAGAAATATGCGTCAATCATCAGGATCAATTATTACAACAAGTTCATTACCTAAACCATTACCTGACCTTGTTAAGGCTGAATATTCTGAAGTAAGCCAAGTGGCACTTTATAGTTGGCCGATGGAAGTTTTATTGACGAAGGAAGACCAAACAATTATTGATGAGGGAAGATTTGTTAATCCTGAATTTTTGGAAATGTTTTCTTTTCCACTTTTGGCAGGTAATAATCAAACAGCGCTTGATGAACTAAATTCAATAATGATCTCCCAAAGTTTAGCAGAGAAACATTTTGGAAGCGGTTGGAGAAAGCAAATACTGGGACAAGCCTTGCGATTGGACAATGTAAGAGATGTAGTGGTAACAGGAGTTTTTAAAGACACAGATGACACATCATCATTAAAATTTGACTGGTTGATGCCCGCTCAATATTTGGTCAATGAGAATTCTTGGGTGGATAATTGGGGAAATGGCAGTTTTAGTGCATTCGTAACTATTAAATCTGATGAAAGTGTACAGGTTGTTAGTGATAGAATTTTAAATGAAATAATTACTCATGCTGCTGGGAACGATAATGCCGGAGAGGAACAAGTCGTTCTACAAAAATTTCAAGAAACTTATCTACATTCCAATTTTGACAATGGTGTGGTATCTGGAGGTCGTATTGATTATGTAAACATAATGCTTGTGGTAGCCATATTTATTTTGATTATTGCCTGCATCAACTTTGTTAATTTGGTAACTGCCCAATCAGGTCGAAGGTCCAAAGAAATAGGATTACGAAAAGTGATGGGAGCAGGTAAAAAATCCATTAGTAGTCAGTTTTTTGTAGAATCACTTATCATGTCAGCTTTGGCGGTTTTCTTGGCAATTGGTTTTTTGTATTTTCTCTTACCGTATTTTAATGCCATTGTTGACAAATCACTTTACCTGGATTTTAGTCTTATATCAACTTGGTATTATATGTTTTCCCTCATTTTTATTATAGGTATACTTTCTGGAATCTATCCTGCGATTTTGCTACCTACATTTAGCATCACTAGGTCATTAAAGGGCAACATTAATCCTGGTACAGGTACAAATTATTTTAGAAAAGGGCTTGTCATATTTCAGTTTGGAATATCGATTTTACTCATTATTGGCACAGCAGTTGTGAATCAGCAAATGAGTTATATCCTGAACAAGGATATAGGGTTTAAAAAGGAAAATCTGCTTATAGTTAGAATGCAAGGAGATTTAAACCGAAATTTTGATTCTTATAAATCATCATTATTGGAAATTCCTCAAATTGAATCTGTATCAGTAGCTTCGGGCAATCCTATTAACTACGGCAGATCAACAAGTTCGGCAAATTGGGAAGGAAAAGACCCAACTAAAAGTTATGAAGTAAATGTTATGGTTGTTGACGAATCATTTATTACAACTATGGGTATGAACTTGTCACTTGGTAGAGATTTTTCAGTGGATTTTTCAGATTCCTCTAATTTTATTATCAATGAAGTTGCGGCAGAAATGATGGGGTTTAATGATCCCTTGAATAAGGATTTATCGCTTTGGAATACTAAGGGTAAAATAATTGGAGTTGTTAAAAACTTTCATATGCAGGATATGCATCAATCCATCGCCCCTTTGATTATTGCTTGTTTCAAAACCAACGAAAGTCAAGCATTAATAAGGCTGAATGGGCATAATGTCAATGATGCACTAACAAGCATAGGGCAACTCACCAAAGAAGTGAATCCACTTTATGATTTCGATTACCAATTTGTGGATCAGGCATATGTGGAGAGTTACAAAAGTGAAGAAACAGTTAGTACTCTGACAAATATATTTGCCTTCATTTCTATTTTCATTTCTTGTTTAGGGTTATTAGGACTGTCAGCTTACTCTGCTGAGCAGAGATCCAAAGAAATTGGCGTAAGAAAAGTCCATGGAGCAAGTGTGTTACAAATCATATTACTTTTGACTAAGGACTATTCAAAATTGATGGTATTAGGTTTTTTAATTGCCTTGCCTTTTGCATTTTATTATACTCAGAACTGGTTAAATAATTTTGAATTTAGAACTCAATTGAGTCCAACATTATTTTTAGTTGCTGGGGCAATCACATTTATCATTGGTTTATTATCCGTTAGCTTTAAATCATATCAAGCCGCTAAAGCTAATCCTACGAATACCTTGAGAAGTGAGTAGACTAATTTTATGAGTAGCTATTTGGATCTCAAGGCTATGGGATGATCTGGTTTTAACTCCAGTAAATCCCATAGATTTCCGTATAGATCTTTAAACACAGCGACGGTACCATAATCGGCTTCTTTTGGTTTCTTCACAAATTCAATTCCTTTAGATATCATATCGTTGTAATCTCTCCAAAAATCATCTGTATTTAAAAATAAAAATACTCTTCCACCCGCTTGATTTCCAATAAAATCTTCTTGAATTGGTTTAGAGGCTTTAGCTAATAAAATAGTGGTTCCTACTGAGCCTGGTGGTGAAACAACCACCCATCGTTTGTCTTGTTCAGGTTGATATATATCCTCAATTAATTCAAAGTGTAACTTCTTGGTGTAGAATTCTATGGCCTCATCATAATCTTTTACGATCAAAGCTATGTGGACTATTGATTGGGCCATTTTATTTAGTGGTAATCATCCTCTCCTCTTCTCCAGAATCTTATAGAAAGACCTCAGCCTTACTTCTTCTATGGTTAGACCAGTAGGTAAAATTTCTTCTTCAGTAATGGCTCCACAATTAAGTGCTTTTAGAAAGAAGTTTAGCAGGCCTTGACCTGTGGCAGCATCATCGAAGATGTCGCCTGAAAGGGTAGCTTGAGCAGATTTATCTACGAAGTGTTTAAGTCTATGCACAGCATCGTCATAACTTTCTAAAAAGAAAGTATATACAGCCGCATATCTAGTTACCAATTGAGCTGGATGCAAGTCCCAACCTTGATAAAACCCATTCCAAAGGGAGTGTCTGTTATGGTCATAACCTAATTTCCAAGCGGCATGAACGGTAGACCTATTTTCAGCCATTTGTGCATCAGTTAATTCTCCTTTGTTTGGTCCAACTGGCATCACATTAGTAGCGCCATCGGAAAGCCAAACTCCAGTATGAGAAAGTGCTACTTTGGTCATATGATGTGCAAAGTCACAAACAGGGTGAGCCATAGTTTGATATTTAGCAGTAATGTTACAGGATGCAGTATAATCATAAGTACCAAAGTGCATGGCGATGCATCTTCCTTTAGCAGCTTTAACCAATTTCAACAATGGGTTTGTACCATCTGAAGCATTTATTGATTGGGTGGTTTCAACCATCATTTCCATTTTGATACTGCCATTTTCCAAGCCAAATTTTACTTCAATAATATCTAGAAGTTGAGCCAAAGTGTCAGGCTGTTCTGTAATGGTTACTTTAGGCAACATCACCACAAAGTTGTTTGGCAATTTGCCTCCTGTTTCACTTAATAATGTGGACAGGTATATATCCAAGGTTCTAATACCACGATTTCTTAGGTCTTCTGTAAACGGCTTAATCCTAATACCAATAAATGGTGAAAGTGATTTTTCAGCCATTCCTTTTGCCGTTTCCATAGCTGCATTTATTGCGGTCTGGTCTTCTTCATCATCAGGTCGGTTTCCAAAACCATCTTCAAAGTCTATTCTAAAGTCTTCTAAAGCTTCGGTTTCTAGTTTGGCTTTTACCTTTTCGTAAACATTATGCAATATTCTCAAAGTTGCATTTTCACTCACTTCTCCGCCTTTTCTGAGGGAAGAAGCCATGTATTTTATCTTTTCCTCTGAATCAGGAATCAATTGATGCCCTGGTAGTTCAAGTGCTCTTGCCAATACGGCAAAGTTCGGAGCATAGGTATTGAATGCATTTAGAGCGCCAATTCTCATTTTAGCAGCTATATCTGATTTGAACAAATTGGCACCACCATAAACGGTATGAACAGGCTGTCTATCTGGAAGGTCTCCAGGATAAATTTGTTGAAATGTCTTATTTGCCTCTTCTAACTTTGAAAGAATAGCGGATGTGTTTTCTATGTCTAATGTAGTATTCATAATTAGTAATTAATGTAATTGGGATACTTATCTCAACTTCCTCTATAAGTTGAATATCCGAAGGGATTCAATAACAATGGTACATGATAATGCGATTGGTCAAATGTCTGAAATAGAATTTTCACTTCAGGATAAAATGATTTTAAATTTTGAGCATCGAAATATCCTTTGGTTTTAAATAGCATGGCATAAACTCCGGGTTCCAACAAGTTGTTTTCGTCAAGCAAGTCAGCAACTCTACCGTCTTTATTCGTAATGCCTTGTCCTAAAGTTTCTCCAGATTCTGTTTGTAATATTATTTGTACGCCTTCGGCAGGTTTGCCTAGAGATGTATCAAGAATATGTGTTGTAATTTGGCTCATTTATTATTCTGATATTAAGTTGTTTAACCTCAAGTTAGTAATTTTCCATTGTTCTTCCATGGCTATTTTCATCTCTTGGTCTTTTGTATTGTTTATACGACTATTCAGTAAATCCAACATTTGCTTAGCGGATTTTCCAGTAGCAAACACGATAAATATGAATCCAAATATGTCTTTGTATGCCTTGTTTTGAGATGCCAATTCTATTAATACCCTTTCTTCAGCTTCATTTACTCCTGATTGTTCTGAGTTGGAAATGTCTTTGCTTTGTGCATATTTTTCTCTCAAACTATCCATATCCCCAATTTCTGGGTGATATAAAAATGCCTCCATCCAATCAGCTTCTATTGTGTTATACCAGCATGACTTAGCTAATTCAAGGAGTTGATTTTTGGATTCAAAAGACTGATTTTCTAGCATTGATTTTACCCAACTTTCAGAACCACAAGTGGTCTTCAGTAAGTCATATTTTTTATTACTAAGGTTAAAGGCTTCTATATTCATTTAATTCTTAATCAGAAATTTTTCCAAATACCCTCAACCTACTCACACCACCATCAGGATAGATTTTTAGTTTTACATGTGTAAATGGACCATTGGATAATAATTCAGTAAACTCATGTTCATTGTGCGCAGACAGCTTTGATTTTGGTAGAATTTCTTCCCAATTGGCACCTTGTAGTGTTTGGTCAGTTACATTTTGCAAACTACAACCTTCCAAACTGAAAGTATCTGGAAAATTTCCTTTGAAATGATGAGTGTCAACCATCACTTTTTCTATAGCTCCTTTGTGTCCTAGCTCAACAATCAACCAATCTACATTGTTAGGAGTTCTATTTCTTTTGGTCTCCCAGCCATCTCCCATATTCACACCTTTTCCTGGCATGATCAGATTGTCTTTCGAACTGAAAAACATGTCATTGCACTGTAAACTGCGCCCTCCGTGAACAGCAGCTGCTAAATCTATTGTATGGTTCTTCTTGCTTTCCCAATCAATATCCACATCTCCATATACTCTCAATCTAGCCACTCCACCATCAGGATATATATGTAGTTTCATATGTGTCCAAGTAGCCTCACTATTTACTTCATAGAAATTTTGACTACCAGCATCTAAGTGAGATTTTCCTAAAATTTCTGTCCAATCCACAGATTCCCAATCATTTGGTTCTGAATGTAAGTTGCAAGCTTCTATGGATGCATGTGGTGGATGGTTTCCTAGAAAAAAATTTGTATCAATATCAACACCTCTAATTTTTCCTTGAACACCCAGTTTTATAATACACCAATCATGACCTTCAGTTCGTTTCCTTCTGGACTCCCATCCGTCCATCCATTTACCTCGGTCAGTATACTTGTCTGTTATGAAAATACCTCTTCCTTGTTTTAACAAATTCTCTTTTTCTGCAAAAAAATCATCTGTACAAAGAAGTGCCTCTCCACCAATTTTTTCAGAAGCTAGCTCTGTCAAGTTGGTGAATTCAGGTGCTGTTTTAATTATTTCTTTTACTTTTTCCATAATTTTTTTTTCGTTTTGTCATTTCGAACGAATGAGAGAAATCTAAGTGACAATCAAAATCGTTTAGATTTCTCCGCAAGCTGCGAAATGACAAAAAGGGCTTCATTAAAACCCAGATTAATCTATTCTTTTTATTATTTTTCCTTTATTCAATTGCTCAAATTCTCCTTGATTATAAACCAAAGACCCACCAACATAGGTTTGCTTAACAACTCCATTAAGCGCCATCCCTAAATATGGGGTTATCTTATTTTTATATTGTAACGCCTCTTGTTTTACAGTGAATTTTTCTTCTGGAGACCAAATTGTTATATCAGCATCATAACCAATGGCGACTTTACTTTTTTTATGTTCAAGGTTTAAAAATTTAGCCACATGCTCACTCATAAGCCGCGCTGTATCAGAAACTTTATAATTTCTCTTCTGCATTGAAGTCCAAATTAAAGGTAATGAATGTTGCAAACTACTGATTCCGCCCCAAGCCTCTTTATAATTTCCGCTTTCCAGTTTTTTTAGTTCTGGGGTGGCTGGTGAATGATCAGTCACAATAAAATCAATAACTTCTTTCTCAACTGCTTTCCAAAGTAATTCATTATTTGCTTTTTCTCGTATTGGAGGGGCACATTTATAAATTGGCTGGCCATCTGGAATTTGTTCAGCGTTTAAAACCAAATAATGAGGACAGGTTTCTACGGTTAACTTAACACCCTGTTTTCGTTTTTCTTGAATAAGATGGACTAAATCAGCCGAGCACAAATGAACAATATGCACATGGCAATCAAATGCCTCTGCCAAGCTAATCATCAACTTAATTGCCTTATTTTCCCAATCCTTTGGTCTGGAATTTAGATAAGCTTGATAGCTATCTGGATTGTTTTTCAAGGTTAGTAATCCTGGATGATCATTATCCAATTCGCAGTGAACCAATAATGGCAAATTATTTCTGGCTATTACGGGCATTGCTTTTCGCAAGTCTGCTTCAATCACATTAGGAAATTCGTCTATTCCAGAATGAGTTAAAAAGGCTTTGATTCCCAAAACCCCAGTGTCGATTAATTCCTGCATATTATCTGCATTTTCAGGAACTAGTCCTCCCCAAAATCCACAGTTGACATGTAAGTTGTCCTTTGCAGCTTTTGTTTTTATATCAAATGAAGCACTATCAATCGTGACAGGAGAAGAGTTCAATGGCATATCTACCAAAGTGGTAATTCCACCAGCTGCAGCAGCTCTTGTTGCCGTATTAAATCCCTCCCATGCTGTTCTGCCTGGCTCGTTTATGTGTACATGCGAATCGATAAGTCCAGGCATGATCACATCATTTCCATAAGAAACCAATTCTTCCATGTTTGATTTACCTAATTCTATATGCTCTATCTTTCCATTTTCCATGGAAACTGTAGCTTCAACCAATTCATTATTGATCAAGACTCTGGTACTATGGATTTTCACAAGGCTCAAGATATTCGACTATATATTATGGACAAAAACACATTCGCTCCTTTCTTCATTTTCAAATCATCAAATTAACTAATCATTCAATTGAACTATCCAACTTTTAACCAACAATCGTTCTTCTTCGGTCATATTGGTTTTGTTTCCTAATGGCATATTCTTAGTTGTAACAACTCTAGCCATGATTTTTTCTTTCTTGAGTAATATTTCTTCTTTGGTATCGAACTTCACACCATTAGGTGCACTTTTCCAAGTGTCATCACTTGGATTAGCTGAATGACAAGAAATGCACCTCAATTGCATGACCTGATTCACTTGACTAAACGTCACGTTCTCAATCAAATCATCATTCGAGTTATTATAAGTTGGGGAAGTAACATATCCCAAAGTGAAGACTATAAATGTAGAAATAGGGATTATCCAATTCGCCTCTTTACCCTTTTCTTTTAGATTCAAATAATGTCTAAAAAGACCACTTGCTAAAAACAGGCCAGCGAGAATTGCCCAGTTGTATTGATTTCCGAAGGTGCTTGGAAAATGACTACTGATCATAATAAAAACAACCGGTAAGGTCATATAGTTATTATGTAAAGAACGTAATCCAGCATGTTTACCAAGTGCTGGATCTGGCATTTTTCCTTCTTGCACTGCGGCAACTAAGGCTTTTTGTGCTGGAATTATCGCTTTGAAAACATTACCAGCCATCAGTGTCCCTAAGAATGCACCAACATGTATATAAGCTCCACGACTACTCAAAACAGAAGTCAACACAAAAGCTAGTCCAGTAGTAAATAGAAATCCAAACGTTGCAAATAACCAACCATTCTGAACCAATTTTGTATTGCAAATCAAATCATAAACTATCCAGCCAACTGCCAAAGTGCCAATTCCAATTCCTATAGCTTGCCATGGCTCAAGCTGCATCACAGAATTATCAATCAACATTTCTTTTGCATTGAAATAAAAAACAATGAAAAGCAACATGATTCCAGTTATCCAGGTGAAATATGCCTCGTATTTAAACCAATGAAGTTTATCTGGCAATTGTTTTGGTGCAGTTTTGTATTTTTCTACATAATAGAAGCCTCCGCCATGTACCGCCCATAGATTTCCAACTAGTTCATCTCGTAGGTCTTTGGTTCTATTAAGGCTGTTTTCTAGAAATACAAAATAGAATGATGCCCCAATCCAAGCGATTCCTATGATTACGTGTGTCCATCTTACCAGCAAATTGAACCATTCCATGATATGACCAGAAACACCATATTGACTGCCAATCATATAAATAATGACGGCAGAGAATAGAATAATGGGTGTAAAAATTAAGATGTTCTTAAATTCATCGTCAGTTTCATCGGTATGTTTATCCACTTTATTGTGCATTTTATTCAAATAGAATAAAGCAGCAGTAAGGATGCCTATACCTAGTAATAGAAATGCTATAATAAGAATCAAATGAAGGTTCTCCATATTGTAATTTATGTATGCTTTCTTAAAATAAAAAGCCGGCAAAAGTAATCAAGATGGAATTCCCGTTAGAAAGTTTTAATGAAATTTAAAAATGCACTTTGAAATACATAGAATTCCTTTTTAAACAGCATATTCTTCCCTAACATTGAATTCCGAATAAATTCGCAAAACTCAATTTATGAATAAACCCCATCTTATAGGTATTACTGGCGGCAGTGCTTCGGGAAAAACCTTGTTTTTAAATGATTTAATGAAGTCGTTCTCCCAAGAGGAACTTTGCATTTTATCTCAAGACAATTATTACCGTCCTCGAGAAGAACAGCAAATAGATGAAAATGGTGTTAAGAATTTTGATATTCCAGAATCAATAGACCATGAGGCTTTTGCTAGAGATGTGCAAAAGTTAAAAAATGGGGAAACAGTTTATAGAAAAGAATACACGTTCAATAATCCTAAGGTTGAGCCTAAAGACTTAATATTCAAACCAGCTCCAATAATAGTCATTGAAGGCATCTTCGTCTTTCACTTCACGGAAGTAGCTAATTTGCTAGATCTTAAAGTCTTTATAGATGCCAAGGATTTCCTAATGTTAAAAAGGCGAATCATTAGAGACGCCCAAGAACGAGGCTATGATTTGGAAGATGTACTATATAGATTCGAGCATCATGTAGTTCCCACTTATAAGAAATATATTAAACCGTATAAACAAAATGCGGACATTATTATCCCAAATAACAAGCATTTTAAAAATGGAATGTCGGTATTATCGGGTTACCTGAAGGGAAAGGTTTAATACACAACTCCTTACAAATTTTTTAATACACGAAAATTTAAAAATGGTTTATTATATTTGACGTATTGAAACTTAAGTGATCGCAATGCATATATTTGATATTATAGCTTTATTTATATTTTTATCTGGTGTATTTATCTTTATAAACCTCCACTATTTAAAGTTACCTTCTTCAGTTGGCTTAATTATTTTATCGCTAACACTTTCCGCTGGACTATTAATATATAGTAAAATAGTACCTGAATTTGCTACGAATGTTAAGCATGTGATGGAAAACATGGACTATGAACCTGTATTATTCGAGATAGTATTGAGTTTTATGTTGTTTGCTGGTGCACTTAATGTGGACTTTTCTAAACTAGGAAAATCTAAAGCTCCGACGATTGTTCTTGCGATTGTAGGTGTATTAATTTCCACTTCTCTTGTTGGGTGGGTCATGCATTATGTCTTATTATGGATAGGCATTGAACTGTCTCTATTACATTGTTTGGTGTTTGGTGCTTTAATCTCACCTACAGATCCTGTCGCTGTAATAAAGACCATCAAACAATATGGCATGTCACAAAGTCTTGCAGACAAGATGAAGGGCGAATCATTACTCAACAATAGTGTGTCTGTTGTGCTTGCTGTTTTGCTTCATCACTTGGCCTTTGCACATGAAACTCCTAGTTTTTCTAACCTTGACTATATCACAATTTCTTCTCAATTCATATTTGGCGGAGCTGTTATCGGTGTAATTCTCGGATTAATAGGATACCAGTTATTATTAATAATTGATAATGAAGATGTAGACGTAGAAGTGCTTATTACCATTGCCCTTGTGATGGTAGCTACTCAAGTAAGTAATTATTTTGATGTGTCTCCTGTAATGGCAATTACTTTGATTGGTTTAATAATAGGAAATAAGGGAAGAAAAGTAAATGGAGAAGGAGCTGCAGGAGAGTATGTATACTCCTTTTGGTATTTGATAGAAGAATCATTGAATGTTATGCTTTTTGTACTAATTGGTCTTGAAATGATCGTATTGGATCTAAGGCTAGACGTATTTGCTGCAGGATTTTTCGCCGTAATTATAGTTATAGCTGCAAGGTGGTTAAGTGTTCTAGTTCCTATAAAAATTTCAAAATCAAGCAGAAAATCCTTTGACAACAGTACTATCAATGTATTAGCTTGGGGAGGATTACGAAGCGGACTGTCTGTAGTACTATCCCTTTCTTTACCTGATTTTGAAGGCAAAGAAATTATTATCACACTAACCTACGTAGTTGTGGTGGTTTCATTGTTGTATCAAGGGTTAACAATATCTGGACTCCTTAAAAGTACTTTTGGGAGAGCCACAGAATAATCATTGAGCCATTTTTCTGTAAGTCTGGTATTATCTATAAAAACTTCTGCATCCTTGTTTGCAAATTCAATTGAAATATCTAACTTTGCAGTCCTTTTAGAAAAACTGAGTAAAAGATCATGAGAAAAGAGATACATCCTGAATATAAAGAAGTTGTTTTTTTGGATTCTTCTAGTGAATTTAAGTTTCTAACAAAGTCAACTATGACTTCTGATGAAACAATCAAATGGGAAGATGGAAATGAATATCCATTGATAAAAGTAGAGGTTAGCTCTGCATCACACCCATTTTATACAGGCAAAAAATTATTTGTTGATACTGCTGGTAGAGTAGAGAAATTTAACAAGCGTTACAAGAAAAAATAAGTTCCCTTATTTTTAGTAATATTAAAAGTCTTCAGGAAGCCTTATTCTTGAAGACTTTTTTATTTTTGTCTGATGAAGATAACCCTTTTGGATTTGCCTGATATTAGGCAAAACTTACTTCCTCTAACTTTCACCAGACCTATTGCTGATATTAGAGTAGGCATCCTAAGAATTTCTGAAAAATGGGAAGCAAGGCTAAATGCTAAAGCCTCCTACACTACAGAATCTTACTTAGCTCAAAAATTTCCAGCCTCAGATCAAACAGATCTGCTAATCAATGCGGCTGTCTGTCCAGACGCTAAGCTTGTTGATGAAATTAAATCGCTAAAGGATGGAGATGTAATTTATCATGAGAGTACTTTTATAGCCGCTAAATCAAACAGGCAGCACTATTATGGAGATGCGATTTCTACAGCCTTTAACAAAGTAGCTTATCAAAGTGAAATAGTTACCATAAATCATTCATGGGATATCTTTTCTAATAATGGACAAGAAATAAAAAAGGATTTTGCGTTGCTAACGCAAGGAAGAAAGTCTCAGGATATAGTAGATCCTCATACCATAATATATGGTTCAGAAAATGTCTTCATAGAAGAAGGGGCCAAACTAAAAGCTTGCATTCTAAATGCTGAGAGAGGTCCTATTTACATAGGAAAAAATTCCCAAATCCATGAAGGAGCCATTATTACCGGTCCGTTTGCTATCGGAGAATCAGCTCATGTAAATGCTGGAGCTAAAATAAAGGCTGATACAACCATTGGACCTCATTGTAAGGTAGGTGGGGAAGTTTCAAATGCTGTTTTTTTCGCTTATAGTAATAAAGGGCATGATGGCTATTTAGGAAATGCAGTAATAGGCGAGTGGTGCAATTTAGGTGCCGATACCAATAACTCTAACCTAAAGAATAATTATACGTCAGTAAAAGTTTGGGATTACAATTCAGAAAGGTTTAAGGATACAGGCTTGCAGTTTTGTGGGCTCATAATGGGAGATCATGCCAAGTGTGCCATCAATACTATGTTTAATACGGGTACAGTAGTTGGTGTGGCAGCCAATGTATTTGGCGCTGGATTTCCTAAAAACTTCTTGCCTTCATTTTCATGGGGCGGTGTAGGGAAAACAGTTACATTCGCCTACCATAGAGCATTGGAAACTGC
>JBLIOB010000077.1:0-16268 GCA_047639575.1 Parvicellaceae bacterium | reverse complement strand
GAGCTTTTTTGGCAAAGGCTTTCCATATGGCAACATTATATATCAGGATACTTGCTCCAGCCCATAAGTAATAACCAACAAGTAAGTCACTAACCCCATCGCTAACTAAGCCAGCTACTAACCAATACAAGTTTGAAGCAGCTCCGATCACACCAATTATCAATGCGAGCACGCGAAATTTAGAATTCGAAAGAAAGAGAATTATAGAAGTGATCAAACACAAATGACAAGCGATTATGTACATTGGGAATAAGTAATCTGAGAGAGTCGTCTCGTTTTGAAATAGGAAGCTAAAAGTTTCTAAACTGAACAAAAAGCATTCATAACCTAAAGTTTCGCTAGAACCATGCATACCACCCATGAAGGAAGGCAGCACAAATGAAAGCGCAAATAACCCAAGTCCAACCCAAAATAATAATCTCATTTTCAACTTCATATATCGAATAACGGGAACTTTTGAATTCGGGTTTTGAAATTTGTCATAACAAAAGTTAAAGACCTCTTATAAAAGATGTTAAATCGAACTACGTGTAATCTAAGTGATTTGCAGTACCTTTGCAGCCGAATGAGAAACATCGTTGCTATAGTAGGAAGACCTAATGTTGGAAAATCAACATTATTCAATCGGATGACGGAGTCTAGAGCCGCCATTGTAGAGGAGACCAGTGGAGTTACAAGAGATCGTCACTATGGAATTTCTGAATGGAATGGTGTTGAATTTTCAGTGATTGATACTGGAGGATATGTAACTGGATCAGACGACATTTTTGAAGAAGAGATCAGAAAGCAGGTAATCATTGCCATGGAAGAAGCTTCAGCAATAATTTTTGTTGTTGACGTTACCACTGGAATCACAGATTTAGATGAATCAGTGGCGAAGATGCTTCGAAAGACAGACAAACCTATTGTATTAGCCTCTAACAAAGTAGATAATGCTGAACGTTTGCCGGACGCTATGGAGTTCTACAACTTTGGCTTAGGGGAGGTATTTGGACTTTCTGCTATAAATGGTTCTGGAACCGGTGAATTACTTGATGCCTTAGTAGAAAAGTTCAATCCAGAATTAGACATAGAGAATACGTCAGGAATCCCGAATATCGCAATAGTCGGAAAACCAAATGTTGGCAAATCTTCATTATGTAATGCATTGCTAGGTGAAGATCGAAACATTGTAACCGAAATTTCAGGAACTACCAGAGATTCAATCCATACACGATATAAATTATTCGGATTTGACTTTAACTTGGTTGATACTGCTGGTATCAGAAAAAAGAAGAAGATCGATGAAGACATTGAGTTTTATTCAGTTGTAAGATCGATAAGAACAATTGAAAACTCAGACGTTTGTATTTTCATGGTAGATGCTACTGAGGGAATTCAGAAACAAGATCTGAATATCTTTTACGTCATCGAGAAAAACAGAAAAGGTGTTGTTGTTCTTATTAATAAGTGGGATCTAGTCGAAAAAGACACTAATTCCATGCGTGATTATGAAAACAAGATCCGAGAACAGTTATCTCCTTTTAATGATGTTCCAATTATTTTCACTTCTGCAACAGAAAAGAAAAGAATTCATCAAGCTCTTGAGGTAGCGATAGAAGTGTTTCACAATAGAACTCAGCGAATTCAAACATCCAAATTGAATGAGCTTCTACAAAAAATAATGGAGCATCACCCGCCACCATCAGTTAAAGGAAAGTTTGTGAAAATTAAGTACATCACTCAATTACCTACCCATGCACCGGCATTTGCGCTATTCTGCAACCTTCCTCAGTACGTGAGAGAATCATATAAAAGGTTTTTAGAAAACCGCTTTCGAGAGGAATTTGATTTCACAGGTGTTCCCATTCGAATATTTTTTCGGAAGAAATAAACTTGGCGTAAAGCTATTCCGTGACGTTATTGTTCTAGTTTTGTGGATTCATTGAATACACAATGAAAACAGAAGTTGAAAATGGGTAATAATATTTATTCGATTATTGAGGGGACGGGGGCTTATATCCCTACGGAAATTGTCAAAAATGAAGATTTTTTAAATCATGATTTCTTTGACGAAAATGGAGTTCGAATAGATAAGGATACCAAAGAAATCATTGAAAAATTTCAGCAGATCACTCAAATTGAAGAGCGTAGATATATTACAGACGACCTAGTAACTTCTGATATTGGATTTTTTGCCGCTGAAGATGCTCTAAAGTCTTCGAATACAGATAAGGAAGATTTAGATTACATCATCGTTGCTCATAATTTTGGCGATATTAAAGCTGACAATAAAAAATCTGATTTAGTTCCGAGCATTGCAGCTCGAATCAAGCATAAGCTAGGCATAAAAAATCCTAATACCATCGCGTACGATCTCCCATTTGGTTGTCCAGGATGGCTCCAAGGAGTAATTCAAGCAGATTATTATATCAAATCTGGCGATGCGAAAAAAATACTCGTTGTAGGTTCTGAAACACTTTCCCGTGTTTGCGACCCGCATGATAGAGATAGCATGATATATTCAGATGGTGCAGGCGCTGTTTTGTTAGGAGCAACAGAAAGCGACACTCCAATTGGAATTATGGCGCACAAAACAAGAACCGACACCCTTGATGAAGTGCATATGCTTAATATGGGTGGTTCTGATAATCCAGCTTACGTAGGAGATGAACTATTCTTGAAAATGAGAGGCAGAAAGCTTTATCAGTATGCTTTAAACTCTGTTCCTCAAGCAATAAAAGATTGCTTGGAGAAAAGTAACACGCATTTAAGCAAAATCAAAAGCATCCTTATTCATCAAGCCAACGGCAAAATGGATGAGGCGATTTTAAAAAGGCTTTACGATTTATACGAGAAACTTGAGATTCCTAATAACATTATGCCTATGACCATTTCATGGTTAGGAAATTCATCTGTAGCCACACTACCAACTTTACTTGATCTAATATTAAAAGGAAATTTTAATCCTTATAAACTGAATCAAGATGATACGGTGATTTTTGCTTCGGTCGGAGCCGGGATGAATATCAATGCCCTGATATACAAATTCAAGTAGCTTTTATTTAACAAACTTCACTCGTTATTGTGAAGTTCTAAACAATCAGGTTAATTCAACCGATCTTTGTAGGTTTCCAATAGTACTGAATATGTGGTTTTTTTAAAACGGCACTGTCGTATACTTTCGTAGTGCGTTCTATAAGCGTATAATACTCACTTCAAGCGAGTAGTAGGTAGGGTGATAAGCCGGTTCTGGAGAGGGCCGGCTTTCTTTTTGTCTGTACTTTGCTAACTTTACTCTTATGAAATATTTTCTTTATGCGTTACCATTGCTCCTGGCCCTATCGTGTGCTGAAGTAATAGATGAAAATCCCATTGCAGAAGTACCAGTTCCAGAACCTACGGAATGCGGTTGTGATGATCTAATTATGGATGCAAAGTATAATTGGTATTATTTAAATGATCGAAAGATTCCATTCGAAGGCACTTGTACTAATGTTAATCTAGACGGTGTCAAAATGTTAGAAAGACACTATACTACTGGTAAAGTTCATGGAAATGTCTTAGAATGGTTTTCCAATGGTCAGATGAAACTTACTATGGAATTCGACATGAACATGCAAACTGGAGAAATGAAGGAATGGGATGATCTTGGGGTACTAGAATATCACGCCTCTTATGACTATGGTAAACTCGATTCATTGATCTATAAACGAGTTCATTACGTTACATTACCCGATAGCATCTAATTTCTCAGAAGTCTTTTCCCAAGACTCATACGATTGGTCCAATGTAGCCTTCGCTTCATTGTATTCCCCAAGTACCTTCTCTGTTTTAACCTTGTCGTTGTAATCCAGGGCAAGTACAAGAACGTCCAGCTCTTTTACTTTTGCCTCCATCGATGCAATAGTTATTTCTAACTTCGATATTTTGTTCTTCAGCTTGCGCTCAAGCTTATCACTTTCCTTTTTTTGGAGGTATGATTCTTTGTTCTGAGAATTATTTTTAGCACTTGAAATTTGCTTAGGATTACTAGCTTTTTCAAACTCCACTATACTATTTTTCTTTCGAAAGTCTAAAAACTCCTTAATCCCATAATGATGAATACTGATTTGTTCGTTTTTAATTTCAAATATTCTATTGGTAAGTCCATCTAAAAAATCTCGATCATGAGAAACGATCAATAATGTGCCATCGAAATTTATTAGGGCCTGTTTTAATATTTCTTTCGATTTAATGTCCAGATGATTAGTTGGCTCATCCAGAACTAATAGGTTATAAGGTTCTAATAGTAACTTGCAAAACGCCAATCTGGTTTTTTCGCCACCCGAAAGCACTTTCACTCGCTTTTCAACATCGTCTCCTCCGAATAAAAAACCACCTAAAATTGTCCTAACTCTTTTTCTTATTTCACCAGCGGCAATATTGTCAATTGTCTCAAACACGGTGAAGTCCGGGTTTAAAGAGTCTGCTTCATCCTGAGCGAAGTAACCAAGGTTCACATTATGCCCTAATTCTATCTTGCCTTCAAAATCTGTATCGCCTACGATCATTTTAACCAAAGTGGATTTACCCAGTCCGTTCTTACCAATCAATGCAATCTTTTCTCCTCGACCAATCATAAAATCGGCATTGGATAAAATGTTCTTGGTATAACCTTTAGAAACACCCTCACCAAGAATGGACACTTTACCAGACCTTGGAGCAGGAGGGAATGCAATATTCAACCCAGCGACTTCATCAGACTCAACTTCAATCCGCTCTAATTTGTCCAATTTCTTAATTAAAGATTGGGCAAATGCAGCTTTGTTTTTCTTAGCTCTAAACTTATTAATCAGCTGTTCCGTTTGCTGCACATATTTTTCTTGATTTTTTGCAGCCTCTCCCATTTGAAGAAATTCAATTTCTCTCTGTTCTTTATATTTTGTATACGGATATGGATAATCTCTTAATTTTCCGTTTACAACGTCTATCGTGCGGTTGGTAATATTGTCAAGGAATAATCTATCATGTGAAATTAATACTAGCGCATTATTTCCTTTTTTCAAGAAATCCTCTAACCACTGAATTGATTCTATATCTAAGTGATTGGTTGGCTCATCTAACAAAAGAACATCCGGAGCCAGTAAAAGGATTTTCGCTAACTCCACACGCATTTTCCAACCACCACTAAATTCACTCATTGGTCGTTGAAAGTCTTCGGCTACAAAACCAAGGCCGTATAGAATTTTCTCCGCATTTTCTTCCTGTTGAAAACCTCCTAGAAACTGGAATCTATCATTCTTCTCATTTAAATCTTCTATGAGTTTGAGGTAAGCATCTGATTCATAATCAGTCCTTTCTTCTAACTGTTTCCCAATACTTATAATTTCTTGGTCAAGTTCTTGGATTTCCTTATTTGCCGATTGCGTTTCTTTAATGATCGTTGCATCATCGTTGTGATGCATTTCCTGAGGCAAATAACCTAAAACAGTCCCTTTGGGCATATTTACGGTTCCCTTATCGGGCGTGTATTCTCCATTAATTAACTTTAATAAAGTTGATTTTCCTGCACCATTTTTGCCAACCAAGCCTATTTTGTCTTGCTTTTTAACTTGGATTGAAATTCCGTCAAGCACTGCTCGATCGCCAAAATAAAGTTCTAAATCAGATATTGAAACCATGCTGCGAAGGTAAAATGTTTTTAAAGTTCTAAAGCCCTAGTTCAGATTTTAGTTCAGAAGTCATATCAGTTGCTTTTACTAGAGCAGGAACAACGGTTTTACTAGAATCATAGAAATAATCCAGCTTGTGTTTTATAATTATTCTGTTTTTAGCCAATTCTAAAGAATCAGAAAGTGGCTTTAAAACCGTTATTTTAATAAAAGAAAGCTCTTGATCGGCCAATTGTGTATACTCCTTTAGCATTGCCGTTAGGGCTTGATGCTCTGCTTTAAGCATTTCTAGATGGTCCCGGTCTTTAGCACGATCTATTTCTTCACTTTTATTTTTAACGATTAACGCCATCTCCACAAGTTCTGCTTCGTAATCTGTTTCATGTTCTTGAACAATTAGCTGTAAAGAGTCATAACTAGGTAACTGAACTTTTAGCTCTGCGAAATTGGCATATCCAATTTTCAAATTTGATTGAGCATATGCTCCCGAGCAAGAGACAATTAATAGGATTATTAAATATGTGTTTTTAACTGTTCTCATGAATAAGCTACAAAACTATCAAAAATGTACCTTCTAATAAGACCAAAGATCACTTTCCATGTTGTCAAAATCCTTTCTGAGCTTTTCTGATTCATAAATCGCATCTTTTCCACTTAACGTAGAATTCAACTTACTATTGGCTGAGTTGGATTTTTTAATGATCGTTGAAGTAAATGCTCTTTTTCTAAACAGGTCAGTGTAACTGTATTTCTTCTCGTCCATTTGACGCACGTAACCAATGTGATTTTGAAACATTAGTTCGCATTCGGGGTAATACACCCAAAATAAGGTTTGCAGTCCTTTAATGTCGCCATATTCATCGTACTTATTAATTACTGGGGCAATTCCTATAATCCGCTTTTCCATTACAGATCTTTCCATGTCAAAAAACCAATCTTCTTTGACATAGTATTTAACAATATCTGAAGCAATTACTGGAACTAATCGTTTTGTTTGAACTCTTTCATCGCTTAACGAATCATAAATTGGTTCACCGTTACTATCCAGCGAATCGACAAAATCACTTCGATAAAGTAAATTCTTTAGATCATCACAGTAAGTAGAGTCAGTTGGTCTCAACGGATATTTAAAACTATCGTCCTGATCAATTCCAGGATCATAAGCTGTTATGCTTTGCTCTACTTCTAATCCAAATCGAATGACATTCCATAAAGACCAAAGGTTAGGCCTTGCTATAATCGGGTAAGTTAAATTATAATTTGCCTTTTCATTCAGCTCAATCCTAGACCAAACCCTAGTATTGAATGTTATGTTCTGACTTGTTAGAGGAGTAAGGCTAACTAATTTTCTTGGAGCAGCCGTTGTTGTATCTGGTGCGTTTATCGTATTTCCTACTTCAATCTTTCTCGGATACAATCCATAATTAACATCCCAGCACACATCCAAATCTGTTTGCGCCATGGCGGTGAGGCTACATAGAGCAAATAAGGATGAAAGTGTTATAGAGAATTTTTGATGCACCATTTACATAACGTATAATCCTGATTCTGTTACAAGCTCTTATCGATGCATCAAATTACCGTAATTCTCTACTTACATATGCCAAAGGTCATGCTCGTTCATGAAAATTTCCTTTTTAATTCTTTCGGATTCCAACAACGCATCCACACCATCCCAGAGCTGATTTATGTTTGCATTTCTAGAATTTGATTCTTTTGTGATATAGCTAGAATATCTATTCTTCCAGAATAAATCATCAAAAGACATTCTCTGCGCATCATTTTGAGGGTTGTAGGCTACAAAGTTTTGAAATACATATCTACATTCTGGAAAGTATAACCAGAACAACGTTTTCTTACCTCTGATATCACCGTTTGCATCTTTACTGTACATTACTGGGGCTATTCCAATAATCCTTCGTTCCTGAATGCCACGCTCCTTATCAAAAAAGACGTCTTCCTTAATTCTATACTCAATGATTTCATCGGAAAATCGTTCAGTTAGAAAAGTAGTGTCTAGCCGCACACCAGTTATATCATCGTATTGTTCTTCTCCTTCATCATTTAATAAAGGTTCTACAGACGATTCATAAAAAAACTGGTTTAACTTTTCTCTAAATACCGTGTCACTATAGTTTCCATTAGCTGGTATGATCGGAGTTCTAAATTGATCGTCCGGATTTCCATACATATCTGTAGGTTCATATACGGTCAGACTACCCTCTTCTAGTGCACCATATTTAATAACATCCCATAAAGATCGTCTATCGGAAAGTGGTTCAATTGGAAAGTACAACGGATGATTTTGTCGTTCTCTCAAATCAATTGTTCTCCAGATTCGTTTTGACCAAATTACGTCAGCCGAACGCAGGTCAGTATATTGCATGACCCTTTTGGTCGCTACATTTCCAGTTGTATATACGCCATCATTTACATTCGATCTATTACCCATTCCATTACTCCGGACGGTTGTTTGCGCGTTTGCCATACTAATCGTAAGTAGGCCAATTATTAATGTTGTTATTTTCTGCTTCATGTTTGCTTACTTTCTCCCTGATAAACAGGCTATTTGAAATCATAATCCATTTTGACCTTAAAAGATACAGGTGAAAATACTGGGCAGAAAAAAACCCTTTGTCTAACTGCATAGACAAAGGGTTCTCGATATTATGTAATTTTTTGTTTACAGGTGCCAAAGATCATGCTCCATTAGGAAAATGTCTTTCTTAATCTTTTCAGATTCAAGAAGCGCATCTATACCATCCCAAGTTGAGTTGATTTTTCTGTCGAATACATTAGTTTCTTTATGAATGTAGCTTGAATACATCTGTTTCCAGAATAAATCATCGAAGGACATTCTTCTTGCATCATTCTTTCTATTGTATACAAAGAAGTTTTGGAACACATATCTACACTCCGGGAAATAAAGCCAGAATTTAGTCTGCATACCTTTGATATCTCCATTCGCATCTTTCTTGTAGATTACTGGAGCAATACCAATAATTCTTCTTTCCTGAATAGAACGTTGCTTATCAAAGAACCAATCCTCTTTCACGTAATACTTGATTATTTGATCTGAACCGATCTCTTCTTTCATCGTTGTATCCGCCCTAACACCAGTTAATTCATCATATATTTCATCACCGTTTGCATCTAATAATGGTTCCGTAGAAATATCGAAAAATAACTCATCCAATTTCTTTACGTAAGCTGGATCGTCCACATTTCCGTTTGGAGGAGTGATTGGAGTCTTAAATTGATCATCCGCATTTCCGAACATGTCATTGGGTTCATAAGGCGTAATACTTCCTTCGGTCAAAATGCCATACTTAATAACATCCCAAAGAGATCTTCTATCAGATAGAGGCTCCAACGGATAATATAAGGTTTGATTCATTTTCTCTCGAAGATCAATCGTTCTCCAAACTCTCTTCGCCCAAATCACATCCGCTTCACGCAAGTGTGTGTACTGTATCACCCTTTTAGTTGGAATATGTTCCTGAACATAAACTCCATCCAAAACACCTGATTCTGACATTCCAGAACTTGGCAATTGGGCATTTGCTGTCACACCTAATGTGAGAGCTATTACTGCAGTTACTATTTTCTTCATTTTCATAATATCGATGTTTTAAGTTATAACTGCCCTGCCACTTGACAAGGCAATAAACATCCGTAAGTCGGGGGACTTATATCACTTTAAAAATCAGTGACGGAATTTTCACAGCTCCGCCTTTTGGTCCTTTAGCATAAACTTCTTCGAAATAGCATTTTTGACCTTTCTTCAATCCTTTCAGAAGGTTTTTCGCTTTTCCAGTTAATTTATTTCCGGTACATCTTGCTTCAACAACCTCACCATTCTTTACAACTGATACTGTAAATTTAGTTACGGTAAATTTCACATTCAATGGAGAACCTTTCAATTCAGCTAACAAAGTTTGTGCCTGTTTGATTTTTCCAATTTTCACTGTACTTGACTCAACACCTGCACCAACAATTAATGGCGATGGATCTGGCAAACGTTTAATACGAAACTCCTTTTGAGCAACGGTTGTCGAATTACCTTTATCATCTACACCAGAAACCGTAATTGTAGCAGTTTTACCACCCTTAACAGTTGCTGTGTACATTCCATTACTTCCTCCAGACATTGAACAACCTGAACACGAAGCTTTGAAAGATGCATATCCAGAAGCCGCAACTTCTATTTTATTGTCATAGCTGATATAAAGTACATTCATTTCAGCGTTGGCAACAGTTCCACTCGGTTCACCAATTGTATAATCGAACATCCAGTTCTTTTTCTTCTTGGCACCATTCTCTTCAACTTCAATGTTACCATAAACAAAATGTTTTCCAGCACTCATCCCCTTACCTAAAGTAAGTTTCTTAGTTGCATCACCCTCAAATGTTAACATTCCAGCTTCAGCTCTTGTCGAATCGTCTAACCAATATTCCAATTTCAAGTCTTGCGTTGAATCATATGCTGCAATCATTACACTTAAACCAATTGTATCACCTGAATTAATATAACCTTTAGCAGAGAAAGCAAGTGGCTCAATTTTATTGAAATTGAACTTAGGCTTTTCTGATTTACTCGCAATTAATTCAATTGCTATGGCTTCAGCACGTTCAGCATCTCCTTTAAGAGAAGTAAACATTGCACCAGCTGCAACAATTGGAGCATGATCAAACAAACCAGCCACCCACGGGTTCATTTCATCGTGGTTGTGTACTTCATTAGGATAAGTTAAGATCTTATAGATCTGCTTCACCTTTGGAGCATCCTTTGGATTAATTGATTTTAATGCTTCATCTAGTGCCGCATCAAATGCATCAATATCCTTCTGGTCATTCGTTAAAAGTTGAACCGATGGTGGATTAAATTTCCAAGTAACTTCCTTTCCACCTTTCATATCTGTGTAATCCGAAACTTTAGAGCAAAGTTCATCTCTCAGCGCTGAAAGCTTTTCCCTTATTTCTTTACCTTCTTTTACGATGTTTTTATGATCCGCCCCAATAAATAATCTTGTTGGAGTATCATAATCATCTTTCTTCGTGATATGAGTCATCGATGCTAATTGAAAGTATTTATCATCATCAATACTATAATATTGCTTTGGTTCCAAATTATCATAATGTCCAAGAAGCTTTGCATTTTCGGCTGCAGCTGGTTCAGATTCCATTATCATTAAGGAAGCTTTTCCAACTAAACTGTTTTGCACTTCTCTACTCAGTTCAATAAGGGTATGAATATCATCTAACAAACCTTTTTGTTTTGCAATATTCTCAGGTGGTGCCTGAGTTGACTGCATTTCAACTAGGGCATTATTGACTATAGTTACTTGACGATTTATTCCTTCTCTCGTTAGAACATTACCATCATGCATCTTTTTATCTATTGTAACGAAAGCGTTAATTATTTCTTTCGATACATTCATAGCAAGCATCGCCATCAGTACAAGGTACATCAGTCCGATCATTTTTTGCCGTGGGGTTTCTTTTCCTCCGCTCATTTCAGATCAATTTTAAAATTATTAAACAATTATTGATTGAATTAAATACACTTTATAAATAGAGATTAATCTCTACTTACGTTCATAGCGTTTAACATATTACCATAAACCGTGTTCAGAGCAGATAAGTTCTTACTAAGCTCACCCATCGTATCTTTGTACCTCTTGGTATCGTCTAATGATCCGTGTAGGTTAGCCATTAGTTCGTTAATTCCAGAATACATTTGCTCGGTAGTTTCTAAGTGCTCAGAAGCTCCTTTCAATTGCATTTCATAAACATTGTTAAGTGCAGCTAAGTTTCCAGAAACTTTAGTCATATTTTCTCCCATTGCAGCTCCTTCGTCTTGCGAAGTTGTAAGTCCCATTAGTGCTTCAGAAGCAGAAGCATAAGCATTAGACAATGTTCCAACTTGACTAGCAGCGCCTTCCAAGCTACTAATATAGTTGTCCGTAGCATCTTTTGCTCCACCAACGGATCCGAGCTGTGATGCATTTTCGCTAAGTGCTTTCATTCCAGCACCTAAACTTTCGATCAATTCAGGTTCGATTTTAGCATCTGCTAACATCGTATCTAGTTGTTCCGTAAGTGATAAATCATCACCCATCTCATCTAAAGATTCTGGTAATTCATCTAAATCATGATCTGTATGACCCATTGCCAATTCTGGATATACTAATGCCCAATCCGGATCTTCATGCAACGGCTCAAATGCCGAGATAAAGAAAATTGCTGCTTCAGTAATTAACCCAAAAGTTAACCAGAAACCTGCACCCGGTAGGTGTAGAATTTTAAATAATGCTCCAATAATCACAATAGCTCCACCCCATCCGTAGACGAACTTCATTATGTTTTTAAATCTTCGACTTGCGAAAAAACCTCCTCCTGAACTCATTTTCCTTGCTTTTTTTTTAATTTATAATCTGTTTGTTATACTCCGCTAATTTTTGATTCGTGTCCTAAGCTAGGTACTAAATATCCCCACTTTTGTTCACTCCTCCTCTACCCAGGTAACTCATTACGCATCTGTATCCTACGTAACATTTTGCTGAATCTTGATATTCGTATGTTCTTGTACCAGTTTGTAAGTAATACCCGATATCTTTCCAAGAACCACCTCGAATCACTTTCCGTTTCATTGACGGAGGATCATGATCCAAAGCATGGTATTTATACTCAGGGGCTAAATCATGAGCAAACTCATACATAGACTCATCGTAAGCCGTACTTGTCCACTCTGCAACGTTACCCGCCATACAGTACAATCCATAATCGTTCGGATGGTACGAAGTTACTTTTACCGTATAGAAACCACCATCTTCAAAATAACGGCCTCTCATCGGTTTAAAGTTTCCTAAGAAACATCCTCTTGCATTTCGAATATACGGCCCACCCCATGGATATGGAGATAAATCTAGACCACCTCTAGCTGCATATTCCCATTCAGCTTCAGTAGGTAATCTAAAATCTTGAACATACGCTTGATAATTTGCATGTCTCCATGAATTGAACAATTGAGTTCTCCATACACAGAATGCATTCGCTTGTTGCCATGTAACTCCAACTACTGGATACGCATCATAAGCTGGATGCCAAAAATACATGTTCGTCATCGGCTCATTATATGAGTAGGTGAAATCATGTACCCATGCTAAAGTATCTGGATATACGTTAATCTTTTCGTGAATGATAAATCTTGATCGATCATCATGACCTCGAATAGCATTATGCTGACCTTTAGTGTTTCTAAACCCAAGATCTAGATCTCTACCTCTATATACTGGGGGATCCTCAGAATCGATAGGGAAAGGCATTTCACCATTCTTCATCACATTTCGATGATCATCATCCGCTGCTGCTTCATTGTTAGATAGCTTCTTGATCAAAGGACGACCTTTAATTGCTGCTTCTTGCCAGTCAATCCAAAAGTATTCAAAAGTTAGTTTTCTAGTATCAATAACTTTTCGAGTATAGTATCGCTGAGATTCTGGCAAATACATATCCGCCAATAACGGCTTGTAATCATCCTCCCAATACCTTAACCTAGTCCCCCAATTCAAAATCCACTCCGACTGATCTTTCTCTTCAAGATCATCATCGTAAGTTGGAACTAAAAATTCTTCAGGAAATTCCTCAGATAAGGTTTTTCTAGCGATCGAATCTTTCACCCAATATACAAACTGACGATATTCATTATTCTCTATCTCAGTTTGATCCATGTAGAATGCTGGAATCGATACTGTTTTTGACCGTGTAAAATGTGCGAATGGCACATCTTCATCACTTTGCCCCATATTATAACTACCCGCAGGTATATATAACATCCCATAAGGATCAGGCATAAACCATTGTTCACGATTTTGAACTCCAGTCAATTCGCCTCGGCTACCTCCGGCACAACTGCTTAAGAACAACGGAACAGCTAATAAATACAACAACTTTTTCATGCTACCTACTTTTACTTCGTTTAAGACTCCTTAATAAACTACGCTTTTCGGTGGGGAGTGCATACTACGTAGACAAGGTACTATTTGTTACAACTACTTTATTAAATTCTATAAAAATCTAGGATTCTTATATTTTGAGAGCGGCTCTGGCCGATCCAAATTAAAGCAATAGTTGACCATGATCTCATGGCTTCCATTACTATAATTGTTCAACTTGCTGGTGGTTACATCATATGAGTAACCAATTTTCAACAATCCTGCTTGATCTTTACCAACTAATGTCTGATATCCGATCATTGGGGCTATCGCATCGGCAAGCCTATAGCTTACTCCAGCCCAAACCATTTTCTTAAACATCACTGACACATTTATATCTAATTGTGTCGATGCACCATCACTTTTTGCGATTACACTTGGCTTTAATTGCCATTCTGGGTTAATATCATAATTATATCCAGCCATAACCCAATAGTGTCTAGCACTCTTGATGTTAATGTCTTTTAACTCCGATTGAGTTAAATGCGTTGAGCTAATTCCCATCCACAAATTGTTTGCTTGATAAAACGCTCCAAAACTAAAATCTGCTGCCATATCACTTGAATTTGCATCCGATATACTAGGGTCAACAACTGTACCAGCTGCTGTACTTGTTCCGTCAGGAGTAACCCACATTGCAGATATATTCTTTGAAATCAAACCTACAGAAGCACCAATACCTAAAGTTCCAATACCAATCGCCTTATGAAACGAGTAATGCAATCTTGCGATGTTATTTTTTTCAAACCCAAGTTGATCGTAATAATATGTAATACCAACTCCACCTCGTAAAACATCTACAGGCATATGAAAATTTATTAAACCAGTCTTTGGCGCTCCGTCAAACGTAGCCCACTGACTTCTTAATACCACTGTTCCACAAATCGCATTGTTCAAACCAGCATAACCGGGATTTACAGACAACTTGTCAAACATATAATGTGTTAGTTGTACATCTTGCTGCGCCATGGATCCAAGTCCAAAAAGGCCTAATACAAGTGTGATGGCAATTTTTCTCATAGTTTTCATTCAGTAATAACCAGGTTATGGCAATTGGTTACAATGTCGTTAACCTCTTGAAAATCAGGGATTAACCTAACCAATTCAAATCTTTTAACGATATAATTAATCTAAAATCGAGCCCAATATAAGAAAAACTAAAGAAAAACTAATTGCTATTTGTGCTTAAAAAGTGTTACAGGAAGCAATTAACACAAATAAAATCGACAATTAAATCAAACATCTTTTTTCTGAAAAGCAATTATCTCGGTGTAGTATATCTTTCTTTATATGGTTTATCAATTTTGAAACAATATTTTAAAGATACTTCATGAGAACCACTGCTGTAGTTTTGAAGATTGCTTGTAGTTATGTCATGTGAATAACCAAAAGACATGGCACCTGGCCCTACACCCCATTTAAATCCTGCCATTGGAGCGATCGCATCGCCAACTCGGTAAGACACACCTGCATAAAATTGATTTCTGAAATATATTAATGTATTAATGTCTATTTGGGTTGATGCGCCATCGCTCTTCGCAAGGATATTCGGTTGAATTTCAAATTGAGGCGCAGAAGCCAGCCTTAATCGATAACCTGCCATAACCCAATAATGCCGATCTGTTCGAATACTTAAGCTAGACAAGTTGGACTCCGTAAGGTGTGTACTGCTTAATCCTAAATACAATTTAGGGGTTCGATAGTACAGTCCTATGCTAAAATCAGATGTTGTTGCGCTAGCTGTTGGAGAGGAAATTGATGGGTCTTCCCACCAATTATCACCACTTGGCGTTACCCATTGAGCACCAAATCTTTTTGAGATCAGTCCAACGGAGGCACCAATGCCTACATCTCCTAAACCATTTCCGATAGTAGTATGATATGAATAATGAAGCCTCGCTATATTGTTGGACTCAAATCCTAGCTGGTCATTATAATAGGTGAACCCAATTCCACCTCCTAAAACTTGGACAGGCATCTGAAAATTAAAAAGTGCAGTTTTGGGTGCACCGTCAAATTTCGTCCATTGCGAACGGTATATTCCGGTAGCGCATATGGTATTTGACATACCTGCAATTCCTGGGTTGATCGATAGTTTATCGTGCATGAATTGCGTAAGCTGAACATCTTGCTGCGCTTTAATTGCATTCGAAGAAACTAAAATAAGGACAAGCGATAAAATGGCTAAAAGTGAAGTTTTCATAGGATACTTTAAGCCAATAATGCACCCTAATATATTCGTTACAACTATTCGTTCAGCTTATCTCAGCTTTTGATAAGTCCGATACCAAAGATCCGGAACCACCCCTTTCGATGCTTGTTCATAATCCTCGTAAGTGCAAGGAATCATGTGGTGACGTTCAAACTTAATTCGCTGATCTGGCGGATAAGGAACCTCCATCCACCATCTACTAGACTTATCAGATTTGTAAAAATTAACTTGGTGATCTGACCCTTCAATTGGAACCAGGTATTTCTTATAGGCTGATTTATCACCTATTGGGAAGTCTTTTTTACGATGGCTCACTCCCTCCATAAAACACCACATCATTTGGGCAACTAGCTTAGCACCAAATTTCGTTTCGTTGTAGATTGGGTTATAATCAAATAAACCTGCACAAGAAACTTTATCACTTAT
>JBLIOB010000076.1:0-16431 GCA_047639575.1 Parvicellaceae bacterium | reverse complement strand
TAATCTGAATAACATTTTCATTTTTCCCTTTAATTAAACGGCAATGCCTATTTTTGCAGCGTTAATTAGTCCAAATGTCGTTTGAACCTATATTAGTTCTTGAATCTACACACGTTTTTCCAAGCGTTACGTTGAATTCCGTTACCGGAGTACTAAGTATATCTGGGCGGTGCATGCCTGAAAATCCAACTAAATACTTTGCTACGATTAAAGAATGGATGACAGAGTATTTCAAGAACCCGCAGCCAGAAACTGAATTTAATATTAATCTGGATTACTTTAACTCTAGCTCATCTACGCAGATCTTCAACTTGTTTTTACTATTAGAAAACTATCATGTGGAGACGGAAACAAACGTTAAAGTTGTCTGGACTTATGATGTTGAAGACGATGATATGGTAGACTTTGCTGAGAAACAGAAAGGAAAGTTGAAAATCCCTGTCGAGTTAATTGGTGCAGAGGATTAAGCCAGTAATCACATCCATTTTTATTTACAATTCACTTAGAATATCTTTACCTACTTGAGTAAAAGACCTTCTATAAAAATTCAAAATGCTTCACAGAATAATCTAAAGAATATTTCTTTAGAGATTCCTCATTACCAGCTAATTGCGGTTACGGGGGTATCTGGGTCTGGCAAGTCCTCTCTAGCTTTTGATGTAATAGCAAACGAAGGACGAAGGCAATATTTAGATACCATACCAAATTTCGCAAAGCAGTTTGCGGGTAAATACAACAAACCGGAAGTTGATGAGATTAGTGGACTTTTTCCAGTCATAACAGTTGGTCAATTTAAGGGAGGCGGGAATAGTTCATCAACGGTAGGAACGGTGAGCGAACTGTATGATCTACTGAGGCTAATCTATGCTAGATTTGGATCGGTAAAGGGCTTGAGCCGAGCTCACTTTTCATTTAATAGTCAATTTGGAGCTTGTCCCCATTGTAAAGGAATTGGTTTAGAAGAGCGAATTTCTGTACCCAAACTAATTGCTGATCCTCGTTTAACACTTCGTGAGGGCGCAATGGTACCAACTCTTCCGAATGGATACATTATGTATTCCCAAGTAACTGTTGATGTACTAGACATGGTTTGCAAGGAAAATGGGTTTAACGTTGACATTCCATGGAACCAATTAACTAAGGAGCAAAAGAACGTAGTTCTAAATGGAAGCGAACGGATTAAAGTTCCATTTGGCAAGCACAGCATTGAATCTAGACTGAAATGGACTGGGTTAAAAGCAAAGCCCCGTGAGGAAGGATTCTACAAAGGGATACTACCGATTATGGCTGACATCCTTAAACGTGACCGAAACAAGAATATCCTTCGATTTGTAGAGAGCGTGCCATGTTCCATTTGTCAAGGGGATCGGTTGATAGCAAAGGCTTTAGATTCTTCTTGGAACAACCAGAGCATCACCTCACTCATCAAGCAAGATTTAATTTCTTTATTTCACTGGTTAGAAAGTATATACAGCACATTATCTAAACCTGAAAAAGAAGTGGTTTGTCTGCTCAAAACTCACTTGGAACTATTGATAAAATTAGGTCTTGGCAATCTAACGTTAGGAACTTCTACCGATAATCTTAGTCCGACCCAACATCAAAGAATAAGAGTTTCCAATCAATTGCAAACAGATCTATCTAATGTTCTTTATGTCTTTGACGAACCTTCCATTGGAATGTCAATTAAAGAGAAAGGAACCTTATTAAAATTGCTCAATAACCTTGTTAGTAAAGGAAATACGGTCATTATTGTTGAACATGATTTGGAACTAATAAAAGCGGCAGACTGGATTGTTGAAATCGGGCCAAAATCAGGAAGAGACGGTGGTGAGCTCGTTTTTAACGGACCTAAAAAGCTTTTCTTAAAAGACCCGCAAACATCAACTCAACTGGCCATATCAAATCATTCGCCTGATTTGAATATTCAATTCCAGGTTATCAATGGCTTTAAACATAAAGTGTCAATAGAAGAAAATGACATTTTTATTAACCAATCGCCAATTGGAAGAACCCCTAGGAGCAATTCCGCCACATATACGGGTCTTGCAGACTTGATCCGCGACCACATGGCTAAACAAGAATTGTCCAAGGAAAGAAGTTATAAAAAAGGACGATTCTCATTTAACAACAAAGGCGGGCGCTGTGAAACCTGCGAAGGCGCTGGAAAAACACAAATCGGAATGCACTTTATGGGCACAGTAGATTTGATCTGTGAGTCATGCCTAGGCAAACGATTCAATCCAGAAACATTGGAGGTTAAGTCTTTTGGTAAAAGTATTTCTGAAATCTACCAGCTCTCGGTCCGAACAGCACTTGAAGTCTTTCAGGAACAACCAAAGATGCTGCTAATCTTGATCCAGCTGAATAATCTAGGCTTAGGTTATTTACAATTAGGTCAATCCTCTACGACCCTCTCTGGCGGAGAGGCTCAACGTATCAAGCTGGCCTCATTATTAGCTAAAAAAGGTAAAAGGAAATTCGTATTGGAAGAGCCAACTAATGGCTTACACCATCAGGACGTTTTAAATTTAATTGATACGCTGAACAAATTAATCTATGATGGAAACGAGGTGGTTTGCTATACTACACATCCTTTGCTGCTAGGTCACGAAGAAATAAAACCAGTGAATCGGACAGTAATGAAACCTGTACAAACCATTCAAGTTGAAAATGCCAGAACAAATAACTTAAAAGGGATTGACGTAAGGTTTCAAAAAGACTCGATAACCGTTGTTACAGGAAGATCTGGAAGCGGAAAATCATCTTTAGTATTCGAAACCGTATTTGCTGAAGCTCAGGCTAGGTTTACTTCTAGTCTCTCGAATTATGCTAAGTCATTTATTAAACAAGCAAACCCAGCAAAAGCTGATCGATTCATTGGCCTAACTCCAACAGTTGCCATCAATAGAAAGAACTTACCCAGCTCTCCGAGGAGTACAGTTGGCACATTAACTGGCATCAATGAAAAGCTGAGATATTTATACTCAAGACATGCTGACGTTTCAGCTAACAGCCTATCATTCAACTCTGAACATGGCATGTGCTTAACTTGTTCTGGTATCGGAGAATTGCCTAAAGCTCAAAGAATTTTACTGGCTCCAGATTGGTCCTTAAGTATTAACGAGGGCGCATTCACATCGAATACACCCATTAAATATTATGGCAATCCGGTAGGTCAATTTGTAGCGATATTAGCTGAAGCGACCAATTCACAACTACTCTCAACTCCTTTAAATCAGTTGTCTACAGCAGAATTAGATGTCATATATGATGGAACTGGAGATAAGGTGTGGGAAACGACCTGGTACTTTAAAAACAAGTCAAGACAAGGCCAACAGGAAGTCAAAGGACCTTGGAAAGGCTTCAGCAACTTTATTAACGATGAATACGAAAAGGTTAAGGTCAATAAGAGTATTCGGGCAATAGAAAGCTTAATGTTACCTGAGAAGTGCTCTAATTGCGAAGGACATCGTCTAAATGAAGTTGGCTTAACTATTCAATTAGCCGGAGAGAACTTATTCGAAGCTGGAGAACGTCCTATTTCAGAACTTCATGAATGGTTGAAATCCACTGCGTTTCCAATTCCTGAAGTAGGCGCATTTATTCTAGACCAAATCAGTCCGTTAATTGAGTCTATGCAGAACTTGGGGCTTGGTCATCTTTCCGTTAACCGAAGATCCTCTACCCTCTCTGGCGGGGAAGGACAGCGACTTAGAATTGCACAATTGCTTACCAATGGATTAACTGGCTTAACTTATATCTTAGATGAGCCTACAATAGGTTTACACAACGAGAACGTGAAAGACCTTTGGAAAGCTATTCAATCCTTAAAAGAAAAAGGGAATACGGTCATAATCGTTGAACATCATCCGTACATCATTGACAAGGCAGATTATCGAATCGAGGTTGGACCTGGATCCGGAGAGAATGGTGGTCAATTGATTTATGAGAATAACCTTCCAATAACCAAGAAAGAATTCACGCTAGACAAGGCCATATCAAAAGGAAAGATTGAATTAAAGGGTGTAACTAAGTTTTCATTGTTCAATCGTGATTTTGAATTCGAGTTGGGTCAACTTAATGTGGTTACAGGATTATCTGGATCGGGAAAATCTACTTTAATGAATCATGTGTTGATTCCTTCGTTAAGGTATAACCAAGCACGTAATTGCATCTCTTTCAATAGCAGTAAGGCTAATCCAAACATCATACAGCTAGATCAAAAAGCACTTAATGGTAGCAGAGCTAGCACAATTTCTAGTTATTTAAAGTTGACTGACCTATTCGCTAAATCTTATGCTTCTCAGCAAGGTGCCAAACAAGCAGGCTTGAAAATGACTTCGTTTCTTTATTCTCACAAAGACGGAAAGTGCCTCGAATGCAACGGCCAAGGGCGGATCAAACATGATTTGGATTTTGTTGGAGAAGTTTGGAACACATGTGCCAAGTGCTTTGGAAATCGATTTAACACGTCTTCGGCTGAAATAAAACTAGGAGGATTGAACATCAGTGAATTGTATCAACTCAACGTTGACCAAATAATTGAGCACTTTAACAATCGTTCATTATCGTTAACTACAACAAGAATCATAGAAATTTTAACTCCTTTAAACGACCTAGGGTTAGGTCACTTGAAGATTAGCCAAACAACATCAAAACTTTCTGGTGGCGAAGCTCAACGACTAAAAATGGCTAGTGAACTAAAACTACTGCACCCAGAATCGATTATCGTACTTGATGAACCGACTTCTGGTTTGAATGAACAAGATGTGTTAAAGCTGTTAGAAGTATTCCAAATCCTATTGAACCAGGGACATAGTCTTATCTGTGTTGAACATGATGAACAAGTAATTTCAGTAGCTCAGCATCTTATTGAAGTCTAATAATAAAAATCTTTCCAGCGTTTAGTTCTACGTACCTGGATTCTTCCTTTTTCACTAATTCTGTGACCGGCCCATTTAAACACTAAGTGTTCGTATTCTTTAATTGGTTGCAAGCTCCATTTCCCTCCTTTTTTAACCGCAAATATTTTTCCTTTCAACACGGTAATATCTTCGTATAATGGAGGGTAGATTGCGGTTAAATTCCCATAACCATAGATTACTGAGAGACCTGTTAAGTTGTTCTTTCTAGTTTTAATGGTCACTTGACTATTATTATTTCGAATCTCCCCAATCTTATGACCTTTAGGTAGATTTTTCGTCATCGATAATTCATAATATGGATTGTGGCTTATACTAACCACAAAGTGGTTACCCGCTTTTATTCCTGAAAATACGTAGGAGCGTCCCTGGTAACCAGTGTTGACAATATTTCTCAGCGAATCGTACTCGAAAGGAACAACTTCGTTTAGTCCAAAATCTATCACGCCCCATTTCCCTGCTCGTTTAGCCAAAGTCCAAGTTTGATTACCAAACGATTTAATCTCATCATACTGAATACCAATTAGAACGTTTTCTTTAGTGTGAAATCCTGAGAAACCATTATTCATAATAACCCTATTCAATACATTTTGGCGATAAATGTTTTTAAGCATTGTCAATTTAAGAGCCTCACCATTTCTGAAATATCTAGAATCTCTACTTTCTGTTTTTAAAATCCAACTTGCACAACTCCTTCTGCATGGCTCACAATAGCCTATGAGTGCTTCCAGCCCTTCATAGTTGTCTTTTTCAAACGCCTTATTATATGCCTCTCTAAGTAAAAATAATTCAGCTGAATCAAGTTCACCTCCTTTATGAGCGAGTATTTCGTTTGCAAAAAAGAAATTTCGATTAGATAAAGCATCTTTAAGAATATGATATTCAACATTTCCCCATTTATTAGTTAGGTGAAAATTTTGGTGTCTTTTTAGGCCTAAGATTTCACTTACAGAATCTTTACCTTGAGCTGACAAAGCACCTGCATTAGCATAGTCATTTAAGATCCTTATGTAAAGCAAACTAGTGTCAAAAGGTTGGCCAAGCAGTTTCATTATTCTCGGCTGTGTTTCTTTTGCATAATCTGACGCCTTTTTTCGAAACTTATCTTTTATATCTGGATCCACACCGAGTTGTAATAATCTACCCACCATTATCGGATTGTTTTCTAGCACAGCTTTATGAAGGGCTGTTTGCTTATTCTTGTTTTTTGCTACCAACACAGATTTTTGATTCATAGTTATCCAATCAAACATCACATGCTGTCTTGTTTTGATCGTGGTTTCAAATGAAGATTCATCATCCTTATTTCTCCAGTTAAAATCGAATTTTTGCCGTTTTAGCAATTCTAGAAATTCTAACTTTGTCGTATCGTTTAATTTTCGCAGTTCCCTATAATTATCATCATTCAGTACTCTTTGCAGGATTGTATATCGATGCCGTCCAGCTGTATATTTTATTGACATTTTTTTGGATTGAAACAGCTGTTCTGCCAAAGCCAGCGTGTCTGCAAGTACTAATTTCTCCATGGAATAAACTCCATTCTTTTCCCAATCTAATTTCTCAAAGTAGATGTCTATGAGTTGATCATAATTATTTTCTAAAGCTTTATCAAAAGCCTCCTCTTTATTTTCTTCGTCTGCCTTTTCAAACATCGCGCTTAATAACTCCGCGTTAAAGTTTTCCTGACTCTTTCTCACATATGCAGTAATGTATCTATCACCTCCGTATTTATTAAAATAATTATCGTGTTCAGTCAAGGTCATGAGCAAAGAGTCTCTTCCGGTAGAGTATTTTCTAGATAAAACATTCCAATAAAATGTAGAAGTGGATGATCCAGCCCCAAATATTCCTTTAATCATAGCCTCCAGAATCATTCCTTGTCCAAGCTTTTTGGTAGAGACTGCACTATTCTTTGTTGTTTTAGAACAAGTACAGTAAGCGCCATCTTCAACCAATTTAATCGCCTTCTGAAAATTATCGCGTCTGTTGCAATGTTTCAAAACATCGCAAATTGAATCAGCTTCAGCCATTATAGTCTGGGCATCAGCAGACCCAAACAAGGAAATGAATAACACCGTAATTACAACACACTGCCATAACTGTTTATATGTGCTAATTGCCGTTTTCACTATTTCAATAATTTTCAATCCAGTTAACAGCTTCATCAAATGATAAGCACACTTTAGTAGGATGTTTTTTCTTTTTAATTCGGATAAAAAACCGGATGATAATACGCTGGGAAAGGCCATGGATCACATAAGCCAGAGCTATTAAATCTGGAGAATTCGCAGCAGCATATTCTCTTGCCTTGCTTGAGATAGTTACAAATGGAGAAAATTCAGAAATTACTTTGGTTAATTGTCCTTTAGACATTTCTTCGAAAGCTTTGATCATCTCATCGATATCTGAAATTTCAAGCTCTACTCCTCTTTTCCATTGCAAGTGAATAATAGAATCAGACAAACGAACAATCGTAGCATTAGTAATCTGAACTTCTTCTATGACTTTTGCCGCACTCACTTATTAAAGATAAGTGAATTCTTCTTCAACTATTAAGACATTATATGTTTTTAACATTGAACAAATCAATTAGAAATCAACGCAGTAAAGAAATAGATATTATAGAAGGCTAGAAGAGCTTCTGACTCTAGTGGATAATGTAATAATTCAGAATCTTATCTTTATGATAGTCGTAGACTCCGCGAGAAATTAAGCCTTCCTGGAACATCTCATCCAACTCCAGTAAATTTTCTTGAATTAGTTTCAATGTTTCGCGAGTTTCTTGGTTCATTTCTGAACGTTTATCTAACAACGTGGCTACTGTTCTTTTCTCTATTCCCATTTTCCAGAAGTAAAAGTATCTTTCTATCCGAGACATCACTAACTACAATTGGCTAGTTATCAACAGTTTGTTTTGTTTAACACAGAACTGAACTAAGTCGGGTTAGATTGTATAGAATTTAACAAGAATTGGAAATGCAAAGCCGATCTAACCTTCCATATAGGCATCTAGAATCTTATCCTTATGAAAATCATAAACTTTACGATTAATCATACCAGTTGTGAATAAATTATCGATTTCTCTTAGATCGCTACGGATACTTTTAAGTGCATTACGAGTTTCAAGCGTTTGCTCAGATCTCGACTTTAAATCAGCTTCAAGCGTAAGTCGCCTGGCTAAATTAATTCTATAGGGTTTTGAATCTTGCACTGATCAAAAGTATCTTTCTCGATTAAATCTTGTAAGTGGTAAGCATATAGTTATCAACAGATTCAGCGTTAATAACCCAGTCCTATTTGAATATCAATATATTCCAGAAAATTATTGTACTACTTTAGTTCCATGGTAAAATATTTGTACATCTTAATTTTAATCTTAGCTATATGTAGTTGTAACGGGACGTCTAAGGTGACTACTGAAATCGATTCGAGCTTTTCACTATTAACAGAATCTCAGCGTGATTCAATCATAGGAGCTCGTATAGATCATCAAAAGGACAGCATCGTTAAATCGTATAAAAGTCCAGAATCTCCTAGTACATTAATTTCTAAAGGGACAACAGACACTACCTTATTACAAATTCTAAAGCCGGAAACGTATAGATTACCATTGGGGCTAAGATCTAATTGGCCGCATGCTAAATGGTCATATGCTAAGCTATTCGTATACAACTTGAATGGGAGGAAAACTCCACCTCCGTACAAAACACTTTTAGCTGATTCAGCCTACCATCAAGTTATCTCTCTAAATCAAGAGCAAGCAGAGACTGCTATCGAATTAAAGCATAGAGCTGGAAACGTTAAACCCATGACTAAATGTCCAATTATTGTACGGCATGCTGTTGTTTATTTCAATAAACAGGACGAAGTAGTTGCTGGAATAGGTATTTGTTTCCAATGCAAGGAACAGTTGCATTCACCAAGTTATTATTCAATCGAAACCGAACCAATGCTATATAGTATTCATAAAGATGATTACTACTATAATATACTTGATGAGCTTTACCCAAACTACTATCCAGATCTAAAGGATTATCCGCATCTGGACGAAGCAAATAAAAATGATTCAATCTGGGATTACCCTGAGCTTGAAATGCAAATGGTAGATAAATGGAGTCAACTATTCATATATGTGGGTGCAGACAAGCGGGAAGAATAGCCTAATAGTCAATAAGAAGAATTGTAACTTGCTTTAATGTCTCAATTAATAGAATGCATTTCCTGCGGAGAATCTGATTCTGGAAAGTTCTGCTCTAGCTGTGGGGAAAGATTGAAACCCAAAAAAATCAGTTGGAAAGAGTTAGTAGCAGACTATTGGGAAAATGTGATTTCACTTGACCTGCCTTATTTGTGGACAATTAAATCGCTGGCTCTAAAGCCTGGGAAATTTGGAAAACTCCATGTGAAAGGAACTAGAAAACCTTTTGTTAAGCGCGCTCAGTTTTTTTCTACTCACAGTTGCACTTCATGCATTGGTCCTTTATTATGTTGTTGATTTCGAAGAATTAATAAAAGCACAAGTACCGTGCGGATCGATCCATAACGAGGCTCAATTGGCAGTTATGACTGAACTCAAAGCATTTAATGAGAAATGGGGGAAAGCATTTCAATTTGCGACCCTTCCATTTTTTGCTTTTTCTCTTGGTTACTGTTTAGAAAAAGAAGCGAACGTAATTTCTTAGCTTGTATCGTACTTTTCATGTAAACCAGTGGATTTCTACTTTTAGTCAATATAATTATTAGCCAAATAGCTCAAGTGATTCCAACTTATGCGGCTAGCATCCTTAATGGTTTGGCGTTCTTTGGAGTCCTAAGTTATCATGGTTGCTCTACATCCACTTTTCATGGTCAAAAAGGAGGAGGGAACTTTATGCCAGGCGCAATGTCTACTATTATAGGCATGCTTTTATTCAGTATAACAAAAGGATCTATTGCCAGCAGCCTCTTTTGGCAAGACATTAAACCTTTGTTTATATTTCCAATTGAACCTTAACAACAGGAAATTGTACTCCCAAATACGAGGCAGCAATCCTGATTTGATTAACGCTCCGTAGTTAAATTCTACTTTGATAAGTATACAGATCGTGATAACGACCTTTTTTCTCGATTAGCTCATCATGTTTTCCGCGTTCAACGATTCGACCATCTTCAACTACTAAAATTTGATCAGCTTTTTGAATGGTACTTAACCTATGTGCAATCACGAAAGTTGTTCTGTCTTCCATAAGAAGGCCTAAGCTTTTCTGAATAAATGATTCGCTTTCCGTGTCCAAGTTAGAGGTTGCTTCATCTAATATGATAATTTTAGGATCAGCTAATAATGCTCTTGCAATGGAAATACGTTGACGTTGACCACCAGAAAGTTTAACTCCACGTTCTCCTATTAAAGTATCCAATCCATCATCAAAACGATCTGTAAATTCATTTACGTATGCTCCGTTAACAGCAGACAAAACTTCTTCCTCCGTAGCAGCTGGTTTAGGGAAAAGGATATTCTCTCTAATAGTTCCTTCGTAAAGAAAATCATCCTGTAAGACTACACCTAAATTTCTTCGATAGCTGCTTAAGTTCACTGTAGATAAATCCACACCATCTAGTGTTACAGTACCGCTTTCGGGATTTAAAAATGTTGCCGCAAGACCTGCTATTGTTGATTTTCCTGAGCCAGAAGATCCAACTAATGCAGTAACGCTTCCTTTGGGCGCTTCAAATGAAACATTATGAATCACCTCTTTACTTTCCTCATAACTAAAAGAAACATTATCGAAAACCATGTCTCCTTTAATGTCCTGAAGCATTTCGGTTCGAACAGTTGGATCGTCTTCTTCCGTCATTTCCATTAACTCTTGTGTTCTATCCAAACCAGCCATAGCTTCAGAAAGCTGACTCCCGATGTTACTCATCTGAACTATTGGAGCAACCATGAAACCTAAATAAACTATAAATTGGAAAAGATCAGTACCATTCATTTGGCCTTCCATAATGAAATAGCCGCCAATACCGATAATTGCCGCTGAAGCTAGCCCTAATAAAAACCCGGAAGAACTTGTAATAATGGCTGTTGACGTTAAACTTTTCTTCACGTTCTCAAACAGTCGATTTACACCTTTTTCAAAAGATTTATTCTCTTGCTCTTCAGCATTAAAGCCTTTAATTACCCTTATACCATTTAATGTCTCGGTAAGTCTACCTGTTACTTCCGCATTTATTTTTCCTCGCTCTTTAAAAATAGGACGGATATATCCGAACGCCTTCATAATTACAAATGCGAAGATGATCACAGGAATCAAAACACAAAGTGTCATTATCCAATTCATTTGTAACAATAACACCATCGAAATTACTGCGGTAATTGACCCTCCAATTAATTGAACTAAGCCCGTTCCAACTAAATTCCTAACCCCTTCAACATCAGTCATAACTCTAGACACTAAAGCACCTGATTTATTATTATCGAAGAAACTAATAGGAAGTCTTAGCAGTTTTCTTTGGACTTTAGCTCTAAGCTCCGAAATCATCCGCTGAGCTCCTACGCTAAGAATTTTCGTAAGGCCAAAAGACGCCAAAGCCTGAATAAGCAAAGCAATACAAATTATTGAAACTGATTGTAGTAACAATACAATATTATTTGTTGGTAGAACGCCATCCAGAATAGGCTTTATAGAATATGGCAACACCAATCCTGATAAGCTTCGTATCACAATTAACACTAATCCAGGTAATATTAATTTTTTCCGTGGCCAAATAAATTCCTTAAACGCCCATACAAAAGAGACTTTCTTTTTACTCATGAATTGACTATCTCTAATATCGCGCCAAACAAAATAATACGACAATTCGGCAGTTCTAGAGTACTACGGAAACCAACATGGCAAGAAATTTGATACTTATCGGATTGTATTTGTTGAAAAAGGTACAATTGAAAATAAAGATTGCATACTACGGCTATTTTGGTTAAATTTATAATACCTATTCTATTAGACCCAACTCAGAAATGAAACTGGCATCAATATTATTCTTGATACTTGTCTGGACAACTCCTTGCTTTGCTCAGCAATATAAAGCAGTAATGACCACAATGGTCTTCGATGAAAATACATCTGTAAAGGACTATTCATTTTATGTTCCTGGAGACACCAACACCACTCATCTTACGAATATTGGCAACACAGAATTTGGCCAAAACGTATGTCAAATCGAGGGCATCGACAAAGACTGTCCAGTCATTGAAATCACCAAAGGCCTTGACACAATGCAGTTGAATTTCTTTCAAATCAAGATTAATGACATTGACATTGTTATTGAAAAAATCCATTTTAGAAAAGGAAAGTTTACCTGTGTTCATCAAGAAATGATTGATAAAGCCCATTTCAAAAACGAATGGATGCTGGAATATGGGACATTGGCTATGGGACTCGATTTTCAAAATGACTTTGACCGATTAAGCAAAATAGAATCAGCAAACTTATTCACCAGCTATTCGACCTTATTCCTCAGTAAAATTAAATCTTCTTCAAAAACTCGAACGGATATTCAACTTCAGCTTTATGATAATGGGAAGTTCATATTTCAAAGATTTGAAATAACAACTACCGAAGACACCATGAGCAGGATGCCCTTAACTTCAGTTATAAAACCAATTCGAAAAGTGGTAGGCGAATGGGAACAAGTTAATGACACAAGTATGCATCTCAACTTTCTAAATAACCGAACTTTCGAAATGACAAGTTCCGTTTTTAAAATTAACTCTTCGCTTATTCTTACTGGTGAAGACGCAGTTCTTGATTACAATCTAAAGGAACGCGATATCTACGCATCAGAAGTAAAAGAATCGGAATAGTAAGCTTCACATTTGATACTTGGCTGAACTTAATCCTAAATTCTGAGCTTTGTTTATTGTTCAACTTTAAAATTGGTTGATGGATTAGTTTGTTTTCTTTATTATCCTAAAATTCTTGGATACTGAATTACAATATAGAAGAACGAGGTAGATTCCATCCTTTCCAATAAGTTCTAATTCAATTGTATTAATATTTGTATAATCCTTGCTAAAAGTTAATTGACCAACAGCATTGTAAATATCCACCTGCACTTCTTCTAGTAATTGACGACATTACCGCTTTCTAATAAAGTATAATTGTAAAATTACGACATGCACATTGCTGAAGAATCTTACTAACGTTCCTCCTCGTAGTATAACTTGTAAAATTTTCGACCATCATCGTCTACTCCCTTTTCGATCATATTACGATTACCATGCACATATAAGGAGAAGTTCTTATCCAACTTCAGCACACTCTTAAAGAACTTTGCTTGCTGCTTTACAGCTTGATCCGATAATTCAAAACCATCTTCAACTGGTTCGCTTTTTTGTTGAAACTTTTGAAAGTTAGCAATCATCCCTTCTTCTTTCAATACTGATTTTTCATAATCATCAACATTAAAAACTTCAGCTTCTTTGAAGTATTGAGCGGATCTATTAAGGAGGTCTATTTGATCCGTTTTAGATACCTTTTGCTCTTCCGGAAGTTCTTCTTTAATGAACGTCCTAGTCATTTTAATCACATCATTGGTAGCAGTTACATTATCATGACGCGGTTGAATTTTCAAAAACTCATTTTTCCAATATTCTGTTTCCGCTCTATTGCTATCTATGTGTAAAACAGTGCTCCTGCTTTCTGTATTTAGAATTAAGCACCCTTTATCTAGTTTACCGGTCCCTATACCTTTTTTCACATTTACACCACCCTCTAAAGAACTTGTATCCAAGAAACTCTGCTTATTCTCAACTTTGAATACTCCTAACCCATCAACCATTGCTCCCTCAATTGAAATAGCGTCAAATTCTATAACAAATACATCCCCATTTTTTATATTAGGATGTTTAGATACATCTCTCAAATGGCGGTATACATCTTGCGATAAATTCTTAAAGGTGATGTCCTTACGTTGATATTTTGAAATAAGTGTATTCAGGACATTCATTTCAAGATCAACTTGATGGGTGAACTCATAAGTACTGCCTAAATAAGCAAACGGTTTTAAAAAAATCTCTAAAAGTAAGCTCTCTGCACTAGGTCCGAGTTCAGAAATGTTTTCAAACGCGTACTCTACATCACTAATAATGGACTGGGTTTCGTCTTGACTATAATGATGAAACATCATTTTTTCGATTGTAGCGCGCTTAAAGTTGATCATATCTCAATAATATTTATTCAGACTACTAACCTAAGAAAGACTTGGAGAATGTTCAATTGAATTTGAATAATTCTAGAAAATCTTATGATTTGAAAAAACATCTGAAGACGTAATATTCAATACAATACTTGTTGTAGTATGCAAGTTATATGCAATTCCTGTCAGTTCACCTTTTAAGTAAATCCATGGAAAAATTGCCAAACCTCCTAAGTCATCAACGTTCATTGTATAAAGTCCATTTTAAGGTAAAAAATATAGAAATAGATAATCTCTAAATCTTGATCCATCGGATTAGTATTTATCGATAGTAAGGTGGCGTCAGAGCTGGAAGGCATGATATTAAGACCATCTTTACCATTAACCTGTTTATACGCATCTTCCATTCCGTAAAAGGCTAAATTGGTATTTTCTCTCAAATTAAAAGTTGTTTCATCTGATAAAGTTGAATCTGATTCGCCCAGAAAATACCAGTACGCAAATTGATTATAACGTTGAACTCTAGTTTTGAAGAAAAAGACAAGATGAGCCCAGTAATAAAGCCTTAGCCGATATTACAATTCTACATCGATAAAGACAAGGTGAAATATATAAGCAGAATAACCTTGATTATCAATATCAAATTGCCCTGTGTACATGTGGACCAAAATTCAAATTACCCAAATCAAACAGAACATTAGAAATGGCCCAGAGACGTTAACAATTCAACAGCAAAGTAAAATCTGACATTGTTAACTTTTTTGATTACACCTAACCCACTCAAAACCAAATAATTACTATCTTACGAATAATCATTGTCTAAGATTACACTACATACTAGTACCCAAGTATTAAACTGGGACGAAAAAACCCAGATTCTAAAAATACATTGTATTCAACAATGTGCGATTGACTTGGACGCTGCCATTGAAAATATTCAGGCAAGAGCAGTTGTACGCGATAAACTTTTATTAGACCGAGTTAAGGTACTTATTGATTTTAGTAATGTTCTGGATATTTCGAAAGAAGCTCGAGAGTACCTAAGTTCTAATGAGCAAGCCAAAGTCCAAAGCGCCACGGCACTGTTACATAATGGTGGACTATCATATTTAGTAGCTAAATTTTTCGAGGACATTAATATTCCTATTAGCAAAACAAAATTGTTTGACAATGTCAAGGATGCCGAAGAATGGCTAATCTCATTGTAAGATTAACGAAACTTCGAAATAGAATTTCGCCAATAACCTTCGATAATTACCCGATTAATAATTTGAATTGAAGAATAATCCGTTTAGCGTTTTCAATTCTTAATTTTCTGCCTACTATTCATCTTCAAACATTAATGCATTCATGAAAATTAGATGCCTCCATTTATTATTAATTCTACTGTGTTGTGGATTAATGAGCTGTGGTGATGGTTTTCGAAAACAAAAGTACACGAACTATAAGTCAAAAGTTGAGAATTACGAACAGTCAAAAAAAGATCAGCAACAAGCCAAAAACAAGCATGATAATCCAACTGAATCAGATTCAATAAATGTAGAAATAGGTATAGCTGACCAAATAACTTCAAAAGATCAAAAATCACACGGCTTTGCAATAAGAAAAATTGACTGGGTTATGGCCTATATGAATATGCTCTTTGGAATAGCATCTTCCTTTATACTAATTGGTGTTGGTCCAACTATCAGAGGTGGGTTTTCTTTCGATCGTATTTTAAATAAAACCTACGTTAAAAGAGATCGGACACATAGCATTATTGGAGTAGCTATAGCGATAGTTGGAATTCTATTGATTTTAGCTTTAACGCTTTAGAACCACAAAAATACTCGTAAATAAGTATCTTTAAGACATGCGCTTAGACAAATACCTATGGTCTGTTCGAATTTTCAAAACAAGGTCTTTAGCTACTAAAGAGTGCAATTCGGAGCACATTAAAATCAATAACATTGTTTGTAAGCCGTCTAAAACGGTTCAAATTGGAGACGAAATTTCTGTTCGAATTAAACCAATTTGGAAAACTTTCAAAATAATAGGTATTCCCAAATCAAGAGTAGGCGCCATATTGGTATTAGACGCTATGTTGGAAACAACTTCAAAAGAAGAACTTGAATTACTCCTTTCTGTTCAAGAACTGAATCGAGTAAACAGATTTCATGGCATAAAGGGACGACCTACCAAAAAACAACGAAGGGATTTAGACAAATTCAGATAATCCAATGTTTATGGAATCTGGAAGTCTATGTTAACATTTGCGCTGGCTGGTCTAACCCCCTATAAATCGGACAAAATACATTTGTTTAATAATAATACGAAAAATTCGTCATAAATT
>JBLIOB010000075.1:0-16470 GCA_047639575.1 Parvicellaceae bacterium | reverse complement strand
GTGTCAGGATGATAAACACCGCTAACTGGAGAGCCATTCACTGAAACTCTAAAAGAGCTAGCCTGATTTGGTAAGTCAAATCCAAATTCTTGTAAATACCATTTAGAAAAGGTTTGCTTCAAATCAAAATAAAGATGGGCAGTTGGCCACGTTGTTGCGTCAACACACAAGCAGGTTTGAGCAAAATAATCAGGATTTTGATTCCAAATGTCAGTAGTAGTGGTTGGAAGTACAAATCGGAAATCTCGTTGAGGTCTATTTCCAGTCATTCGAAGACCGTTTATTCCACCTGGATCGGGATTTCCAAATATAGCAACGCTAACTAAAGAATGATCATTTGTTACGGTATAGAAAGAATCAACAACGGCAGCTGAGTTTTCAAATTTAAGAACATCATTATCTAATCGAACCGGATGGATTATTGAGAGGTTCATGATTGAGTCATTTTCACCTCTCAGGTCATTGCTATAATTTACCCAAACACCGAGGTCATAAGTTCCCCGAAGCGAAAGGTCAGCTTGAATCGCAAACGTATGCTGTAGCGTGTCGCCTCCAAATAGCGTATCCATAAAAACGATTGCCTCACTTGTCAAAGATCCGTCCAAGTCAAATTCGACTATAATAGAATCGCCAGGTAGAATCATATCACCACAACCGCTTTTTTGTAATGTGAAGTCAAAAGTCACATCTTCGTTGGCAGTAAGATCACAATTGGTGCTTGGAGACGTAATTGATAAAATTTGTAAATCTGGATCGATTGAGTCATTTCCAACCCCAACTGCGTACCACGCATTTAATACCTGATTTGCCTGAACGGAGCACGGTCCAAAAATATCTTCCGCAGCTGCAAGCGCTCCGTGGCGCGCATCTAAATATGTTGAGCTGGGTGTTAGATAAAAATTCAAATTACGGTAGGCAATTTGAGCTGCATCAGTATGCCCAATTCCAGTAACGTTAAAATTGTTTCCAATATCATTCGTCCCAATTCCTCCTTCTACTAGCAGATAGAACCAATAATTTTGTACACCGCTGTTTGTATGTACTCCTCCATTGTCGGATGGTCCGATATAGTAATTTCCTCCTAAGTAAGTATCAGGATGTCCAAAAGAGTTAGGATTAGACATGTCTCGAAATGCAAAATTTTCGGTTCCAATTTGGTAGTCAGCCGTAGCAGGCAGAGCTGCAAATTCTACTTCTGCTCCGAATATGTCGCTAAAGGATTCATTTAGGGCACCTGATTCTCCATTGTAAATTAATCCTGCAGAAGTGCCAGTAACGCCATGGGCCATTTCATGAGCAACTACATCTAAAGAAGTTAAAGGAAAGCCTGTGCCATCGCCAAACTCCATCCACAAACCGGCAAATCGAGCATTAAACCAATTAGTTCCAACATGGACGTATGCAATCATCGGTATGCCATTTCCATCAAAACTATTCCGAGAATGCTCATTAAGGAAATAATCATAAGACATTTCTAGTCCCCAATGAACATCAACTGCCGCATCATCTTGCGCAATTGTGTCTAAAATCCATGTATTGGTCAGGTCAATGAAGTCAACAGCGCTATCTGGTAAGTTTGCTGATTCATAATGTTGAGCATTGTAAGTTTCAATTCCGCCTCCACGAGAGTAGTCTCTTAATCGATAATACCCAGGAGGGATAGAATCACTAGTAATTGTTTGAGTGCCACTATACTTCGTTTTACCTGATCCAACGGCCTCTTGAGTGCATGACAATTCGTATTGTCTCAAAATTTCTCCAGAGCCTGCATCAACAAAAACCTGAAGTTGAGCATGTGGATCAGTGGCAAAAATTACCATTTTCCACACTAATTTAAATTCTTTGTTAATAGGCAATATCGTCAATTCAGGATTGGGATAATTTGTAGCAGTTCGATCCTTTTTAATTCTTTTTAAAAGGACTTCGGTTGCAGAATTCTGCCAAGCGTATTTTCTTGCATTTACATGAAGTAATGCAATTTCAATTGATTCTTGGCCGTCTAGTGTTGGACTACTGCCGGAGTTGATTTCATCATAAATCACTCCGTTACCATTTACTTCTGATCCTTTTTGGTGGAGCTTATAAATAGCATTTTCTACAGGTAAACCATGGTAATGCTGTTGCCATGTTGAATGCTTCATTCCTAGCTTATCAACTTCTTCCTTTACTAACAGCATCTCAGAACCAGATTGAAGTTTTAGTTGTGTTTGATGATTTTTGAAGAAATCTTCTGCACGCTCGTTTGTACTCACCGTAAACTTTTGCCAATTAGAAGATTGCGAATAGGCTGAAAGTCCTGTAAACGTTGCAAGCGCTATAAACAAAAAAGTGGTAGATCTTCTCATTATTTCTGGTTAGGAGTTAAGTAAAGATAAGCCTATTCAATCAGGATTCAGACACTTAAACTACCCTTTGAATTGTAAAACGAAAATAATGAGAATCGTGAAGAATTTGGATTAATCTATAAATCGACTTTTAAGCTCATCTGTTGGTATCCAGCATTCATCTTGTTTTCCGTACCACCGATATCGCCTGTTGGCAACCAACGTGTACATCCAATCTCGAATGAAAAAGGGGATAAGCCAGAAAAAGTAGATGAATGGAAATGGCAATTTCATTTGAGCCGCCACTTTAAAAACAGCTCTAGATTTTTGGTAAACTTTTCCGTTTTGAACAAGTACTAAGGAATTAAGATCCAATGGATTCTTGTCATAACTCTTTAATAATTCGTGTCCAAAGTCACTTTGTAAAGCTGCAAATTTAATATTAGGCTGTCGCTCATATTTAATAACCCGTTGCACGGAGCGGTTGCACAGATTGCAAACTCCATCGTAAAGTAATATGGGCGAATTGTCGAGCATAAATTCAACTAGGTCGTTTAGAAGTAAACCACCTAGTTGATAAAATGTTTAGTCCAAGAACGGGTATCTGTAATCAGTTGCAGGAACAAAAGTCTCTTTAATCGTTCTGGCAGATGTCCAACGAAGCAAGTTCATATAAGAACCAGCTTTGTCATTAGTTCCAGATCCTCTAGCCCCACCGAACGGCTGTTGACCTACAACTGCACCAGTTGGTTTGTCATTGATGTAGAAGTTACCTGCAGCATTTTCCAATTTTTTCATTGCAAAGTCAATCGCATAACGATCAGTGGAAAGTACAGCTCCTGTTAATGCATAGTCAGAAGTAGAATCTACTAAATCAAGAGTCTTTTCCCAATCTGAATCTTCGTAAACATAAATAGTGATGACTGGCCCGAAGATTTCTTCGCACAACGTTCTAAACTTGGGATTGGTTGTTACAACAACAGTTGGTTCAATATAGTACCCTACTGATTTATCATAACCTCCACCGCAAATAATTTCAGCATCGGGTTGTTCTTTAATAAAGTCGAGATATCCAGCAATTTTGTCAAATGCTCTTTCATCAATAACCGCATTAACAAAATTTGAAGTGTCTTCTGGAGAACCCATTTTCATTGAGTTTACCTGCTCTACTAAAATCGCCTTAATCTCAGGCCAAGTGCTGCTAGGAACATAAGCCCTTGATGCTGCTGAACATTTTTGTCCTTGATATTCGAATGAACCTCTAGAGATGGCCGTAGCAACTTCTGCAGAAGGTGCTGAAGAATGAGCTACGATAAAATCTTTTCCGCCAGTTTCACCAACAATTCTAGGGTATGTTCTATACTTTTCAATGTTCGCGCCAATTTCTTTCCAAAGATGTCTAAATACTCCTGTAGATCCTGTAAAGTGAAGAGCTGCAAAATCTCTGTGTTTAAAAATAACGTCACCCGTAGTTGGGCCGTCTACTGTTATCATGTTAATTACACCATCTGGTAGACCGGCTGCCTTGAACAATTTCATAATTACTTGTGCAGAGTAAACCTGAGTTTCTGCTGGTTTCCAGACACAAACATTGCCCATCATTGCTGCTACAGCGGGAAGATTGGCACAAATAGAAGTGAAGTTGAAAGGAGAAATGCAAAATACAAATCCTTCTAATGGTCTATATTCTAATCTGTTCCACATTCCAGGATTTGAACCAGGCTGTTCTTCATAAACCTGTTGCATATAAGCCGCATTAAATTTGAAGAAGTCAATTAATTCACAAGCTGCATCAACTTCAGCTTGAAATACGTTTTTAGATTGTGCTAGCATGGTGGCCGCATTCATCTCATCTCTAAATGGTCCAGCTAATAAATCCGCAGCTTTCAAGAAAATGCTTGCTCGATGTTCCCATGGTAGGGCAGCCCATTTGTCTTTTGCAGCCAGAGCGCTGTCAATAGCAGCATTGACATGTGACGCGTCTCCATAATTAAAATGTCCTAAAGTATGCGCATGCTCGTGTGGAGGAGACATTCTCATTTTTTGATCAGTTCTCACTTCTTCAGCTCCAATGTACATTGGAATGTCAATTTCTTGACTGTGCATTTCATGGTATTTAGCAAGTAGATTTTTTCGCTCTATCGAGCCTTTGCTGAATGGTGTAACTGGTTCGTTTTCCGGAAATGGAACAATATATACTCCTTTTGACATTGCTTTTTTAGTTTAAAGATGTGACAGCAAAAGTATAAATAAGAACGACTTCTTGAACGAATTAATGCTTCACAATTTTCCTAGTAAATAGGACACCTTCATTTGAAGTAAAACTTAACAAATAAACACCGGCACTTAAATGAGACAAATCAAGTTCTTGGAGGTATGTATGCTGTTCTATAATTTGGCCCGAAATAGTACTAATCAACAGGCTGTAATATGGTTTGGCTGTTCTAATTTGAATAATGTCAGTAGTGGGATTTGGATATATGTAGAACTCCATTTGATCCAAAGTTTGATGTCCCACAGCATTTCCTGTTCCTTCAATAAAGGTGTGCCTTTTGTTAATTGAGTAGTCAAATTTCTTTTCTACAATACCGCTTGGCCAATAAATTATCATCGAGTCGATGGTAACTGCGCTACCCATTCCAAAATGAGCAATCGAAGAAGTTTGACTCATATGGCTAGAACCACCATTAATTTCATGAAGCCAACTTTTTCCATTTGTATACATTGCAATTTGGGCACCGAATGCGTCTCGGTTACTTATGGTCCCCTGAAGTGAAACTTGCGCAAAATTGTTACCATTCGAGAGCGTGTTGTTATAAAGATTAACGTGCTGACCTGATAGCGTATCCCAATGAACAGGGTTAATGACTAGGTCAATATCTCCGTCTTGATCAAAATCCGCATAAGTTAGTCCCCTCCCTAAAGCTGAGTCACTCAATCCAACTAAGTCTGAAACATCTGTAAATGTGCCATCTCCATTATTAAGAAATGCTTTGTCGGGGTCTAAAAGTGTGTTTTCGAAAAAATCCACCAACGTAATATGTCCATGAGCAACAAATAAATCAATATAAGTGTCATTATCCATATCGAAAAATGCCGTTCCCCAGCCTGTCGTTAATGTGGTATCTATGAATTCATTTCTAACATTAGCAAACTCTGATGTGTCTACGAATATACCTGGGCTTTCTTGACAAAATAGTCTTTGCGCTCCAATATTAGTAACGTAATAATCTAAATCCATGTCCTGATCGTAATCCCCAATTGCAATGCCCATTCCATACATTTGAGCGTCCATTCCACTTGTGACACTTATATCAGTGAAATTTCCAGTTATTGCAAAATCATTTTGTAACAGGCTACTTGGAAGTACCCATTCTCCAAAATCATTGGCGATCAAAATGTCTACATCCCTATCCGAATCAAAATCGGTGAACGCTACAGCTAATCCACATCCAGCATCCGCCACACCCATAGCAGAGCTTGATTCAGTAAAAGTCAAGTTTCCATTATTCATGTACAGCGAATTAGCATAGCAGATATGACTATATCCTATTGCATTCCCTGCAGAATCTTCTAAAATTCCTGCAGAATCTACATAGTTGATAACGTAAAGATCAAGAAAGCCATCATTATTGACATCCCCAAAAGCAGCAGATGTGCTCCACATAGAATCAATCGCAGGAACTAACCCTGCGGCAGTTGTAATATCTGTGAATGTTCCGTCTCCATTGTTATAATAGAGTATATTCTCTTCGTGAAATGCTGTGGTAATATAGATTTCTCGGTAACCATCATTGTCAATATCTCCAGTAACAACGCCCATTGATTGAGCACTATCTGCAAATAGTCCCGGGGCTAATGATTCGGAAAAAGTCCCATCACCATTATTTCGAAATAATCCATTTTTTGAAAGCCCTCCAGTTACAAATAAATCCTCCCAACCATCATTGTCAAAATCTAAAACGGCAACTCCACCACCCATTTTCATTTGACTTTTGTTCATGAAGTCAATTCCTATCGATTGACTAACCTCCGAAAAGTTAGTTTGAGCCCAATAAAATTGAGTTGAAAATATAAGTACTAACAAGATCAGAAGGTGGCGCATCGTTATATTTTTAATATTTGCGAATCAATTGTAATCGCGATAAGTGAATTTAAAGTTAAAAGTAAGACAATTATACCAACCAATCCATCCTGGCTCTTTGGCTTTGTTTAGGATTCTCTTTGGGATAATTATTTTAATTGAAGGCACTTTGCTCGAGCCATACATTGTTGACTCGTTGACTCAGTCGGAGTTTAGAATGACCTACGATTTCTTTCATTGGATAGAAATTATGACTCCTGAGAATCTATCCATTCTTTTTAAAGTGTTTTATTTAGCTAGCGTTATGGTTGTGCTCGGAATATTTTATCGGATTGCCATTGTAACAGTGTTCTTAACGTGGACTTATATCTTCTTGTTGGATATTGGACATTATAATAACCACATGTACCTGTTTTCTTTGGTCGCATTTATATTGTGTTTTTCAAACTGCAATCAATGGTTTTCGCTAAGGCGTTGGTTTACAGGTGATAAAAAACAAATAATGGTTCCGAAATGGCAATTGTCAACTTTGAAATTTCAAGTATTGATACTTTATGTTTTTGCTGGAATCGTTAAAATAAACTGGGATTGGCTAAATGGATACCCAGTTAGGATTTGGGGTCAAAATTGGACTGAGCATGAATGGTTAAACAATATATTGTCAAGTGAATCGTCAATTTATTTTATTTCATATTTCGGTATTCTTTATGATTTGTTTATCGTGTTTATTTTATCGGCAAAAAATAAAAAAGTGAAGTACATTGGAGTGGCATTGTCGTTGTTGTTTCACCTTACCAACTTCTATCTGCTAAATATTGGAATGTTCCCGTTTTTTGGTTTAGCAGTAGTAGCATTGTACTTTAACCCTAGTTGGCCTCAGGATTGGCTTGATCGAGTTAAAGCCAGGTTAAAATCAAAACAAAATTCTGTTTCTGAATTGGCTGTTAAAAACGTTGGCTATCGAGGTGGTCGCGGGATTTTAAAACCGATTTTCTTTATTTTATTAATCTCATTTGTTCTTTACCAATCATTGTATCCATTAAGGCCATTTATAAATCCGGGTAATGCTTCTTGGAACGGTGCTGGTCATCGGTTCTCCTGGCGGATGTTGTTGCAGGATAGAGACGAAGCTGCGAGATTTAGGATCGTAATAGAGGAAGAAGGAATCGATCAATACCTGGAGTTATATGATGAAAATTACATAAATAATAGACAGTTTAAGCGCCTGATTAGAACGCCCAAACAAGTTAAAAGATTCGCTTTTCATATTCAAAATATGATGCAAGAAAATGGGTTAAAAAGTGAGTTGAAAATTTATGCGGAAATTTGGAAAAGTCTTAATAATAGAGAGATTGAACTATTATTAGACCCTAACTATAATTTACTGGAATCTCCGTATTCTGATTTTGGTCAGGCCGATTATGTTCTCGATTTCAAAGACACTCCATTTAAATCACTTGATTCGTTGTATATATTGACTAGCAGCGAATTGAATAAGTTGAAATCTGGAATAGTAAACTAAAAATTTGCTTATAGTTTTGTTCAAATTTGTGATTTTAGTTTAGATTTACCATCTACTTACTACTAACCATGATGGTTTTCCATTTAAGAAGATTATCATTTATTGAACGCTCCATGATGAATTCCGCTAAGATAGGTCGAATGACCTCCTTTAAACGTACAACATTTGTATTCTTATTGTCTATTCTTTCTTTTCAACTCGCTCAAGCCCAGTGTAATGAGATTTATGTCACAACTACGGGTGTAGGAATTGGAAGTCAAATTGATCCAACGTCTTTAAATAATGCTTTAGTCATAGCGGTATCAGGTGATGTGGTTAAATTGGCTCAAGGTACGTATACAATTGATAATCCAATTATTACGATTCCAACTGGAGTTACATTAGAAGGTGGATTCGATGATGCTTCAGGCTGGGCGAAAAGTAGTTTGGCTGGAGCAACAACTATTTTTAGATCTAATTTAAATCCAGAAGGAGCTGCGGGACAAGAAAGATTAGTAGCAATCTATTCTAGCGGAACAAATAATTTCAGATTACAAGATCTTACGGTGTCAACAGCACCAGCAACAAATTCGGGGATGTCAACGTATGGTGTTCATCTTACTAGTTGTAATAATTATACGTTTACTAGAGTTCAAGTTTTCCCTGGTACTGCGGCAGCAGGAATAGGAGGAATTGGCGGTACTGCCGGTGTTGGTGGTGCAAATGGTGTGATTGGTGAAAATGGTGACATTGATGACGAAGCAAATTCAGGTGCTGGCGGAGTTGGTGGAAACGGAGGCTCTTCAGGAACTCCTACTACTGGCGGACCAGGTGGCCCTAACCCAGGAGGATGCTGTTCGGTTGGTGCTCCCGGAACTGCTGGTCAAAACGCAGGTACTTTAAGAGATGGTGGAGCCGGAGGCGGTGGCGGATCTGGTGGAGAAGAAGCTAGAGTCGGTGGAACTGGAGGTAACGGAGGCGCTAATTTTGGTGGCGGAGCAACTACCGGTGGCGGTGGTGGTGGATCCGGTGGAGATCCAGGAGGAAATGGTAGTGGTGGTTCTACTGGAACTGGAGGAACACCAGGAGCAAATGGTACTAATGGAGTTTCTTCATTTGCTGGAGGATTTTTTATTCCAGCCATTGGAACCAATGGTTCGAATGGTGAAGGTGGAAAAGGTGGAAAAGGCGGAGGCGGAGGCGGAGGCCAAGGTTGCACATTTTGTGATGATGGAGCTGGTGCCGGTGGCGGTGGCGGTGGAGGCGGAGGCGAAGGTGGTACCTTCGGAACTGCTGGAACTGGAGCAGGATCTACTTTTGCCGTATACTTATTTAACAATGGAGCAAGTTCGAACTTTATTGATTGTGATTTAACTCCTGGAACTGCAGGTGCTACAGGTACTGGTGGTACAGGTGGCGGTGGCGGAACTGCTGGTTCAGGTGTTTCCGGAGGCGGAGGCGGAGGCGGTGAAGTCGGAAACGGTGGATCTGGTGGAAACGGTGGAATTGGCGGTGCTGGTGGGTCTGGTGGAAACGGATCTGTAGGACTTTCTGTTCAGCTCCAACAAGATGGTGGAACAGCGCCAGTTACAAATGATATTTCGGATAATTTATCCGCACTTCCTGTAATTACTTGGGATAACGAAATTTGCTCATTCAATGATGTTACGTTTACTGCTGTGGCATCAAATACTTGGGATTTTGGCGCAACTGCGGTTCCTCAAAATGTTACCGGAGCATCTGTTGTTACTCAATATCAAAACTCAGGAAGATATACAGTTGATTATAACGGGAACATATATACAGACTTTGTATTTATTACTCCTTTATCTCCTGATTCTGCAAACGCAGGTCTGGATCAAAATTTATGTATTAGTTCTACAACGGGCACGCTTGCTGGAAATGTCCCAGCCGTAGGAGTTGGAAACTGGGTTTCTTTAGGAGCTGCAACGGTTGATTTCCCAGGGGTTGCTGCATCTACCGTTACTGGGTTGGTTCTTGGAAGCAACTTATTTGAATGGACAATTGACAATGGTGCATGTTGTCCTCCAACTTTGGATACAGTTGACTTAATTATGTTTGATGTCCCTTCTCTTTCAAATGCTGGGGTTGATTCGGTAATTTGCTCAGTGACAGGATTAACACTTTATGCTACATCTCCATCAGTTGGAGCAGGGCAGTGGTTTGTTGTTTCTGGTTCTGGAGCTTTTACAAACGACTTACAAAACAATACGACTGTTTCTGGTTTAGCTATAGGATTAAATGAGTTTGAATGGGTTATTACGAACGGACCTTGTGCAGATGAACGTGACACGGTGGCAATAACAATTAGTCCTGGACACGTAATCCCAACAAGTATTAATACTACAGCCAATAACTTTTGTGTTGGTGGAAGTATAGATTTAAGTCAAGTAGGTGGAACTCCTGCAACTGGTGCAGGCTGGGTATGGTATGAAGGAGGTTGTGGAGTAGGTGCTCCAATTGGAACTGGAAGCCCTATCACAGGAATTATTCCAACAGGAACTACAGATTATTTTGTTAGGGCTGAAGGCGGGGCTTGTGCTCCCTCTGTATGCGTTTCAATTACAATAACCGTTGATCAACTTCCGTCAATTGCAAGTGCCGGAGCTGATTTCACAGTTTGTGGTACAGCTGCATCTTTATCTGGAAATTCACCCACAGTTGGTTCAGGTGTTTGGACAACAGCTGCGGGTCCTGGAAATGCAGATACTCCAACTGCTAACAATTCAACTGTTTCAGGATTGGCATTTGCTACTCCTACAGATTTTGTTTGGACTACCAGTAATGGGGCTTGTCCTTCTAGTACTGATACCGTAACTGTTACAGCACTTGATAATACTGGCTTAAGTCCAACTTCAGCCGATGTAATTGGAAACAACATTTGTCCTGGAGATACAGCCCAAGTTCACGTTACTGGTCCTGTTCTTCCTTCAGGGTATGCATGGGTGTGGTATACAGGTGCATGTGGTGCTGTTACAGTTGGTGTGGGTGATACATTGGATGTAATGCCAACGGCAACTACAATTTATTATGTGAGATCTGTTGGTACTTGTGGTGCTAGTTTATGTGACACGGTTGTTGTAAACGTTCAAAACGGATCAATTGCGCCAATATCAATATCTTCTTCTAATAATAACTTTTGTCCAGGAGACTCAACAACTTTGACTGTTGTTGGTGGATCTCTAGTTACGGGAGCAACTTGGGAGTGGTATGCGAATAGTTGTGGTGGAACTTCAGTAGGATCAGGAGCGTCAATAACGGTCACACCAAGTTCAACTTCGGCCTATTATGTTAGAGCAGAAGGAGGAACATGTGGAAACACAACATGCGCAAGTATTCTTATAAACGTTCTAGATGTCGATGCTTATTTAGTGGCCTTTGATACGTTATGTGGAACCACAGCGCCTTTCGAATTAACAAATGGTATTCCAACTGGTGGTGTGTACTCGGGAACAGGTGTGACTGCGAATGTTTTTGACCCTATTATTGCCGGTCTTGGAGCTCATACAATTACCTACACCTTCACATCAACTAACGGATGTGTTTCAGTTCTTTCCGAAGATATAACCATTCAAGCTAGTTCTTTAGGTGCCGTTGCAAACGTTGCAGTTGGAACTTGTAATGAAGGTGGAGTTTCGATAAATGTCAGTGCAACTGGTGGATCGGGATTCTATACTTATACATGGAGTGACGGAACAAATGGTAACCCTTATAATTATGCTCCAGCTGGTGTTTACAATGTTGTAGTGTCTGATGGTAGTGACTGTGTTGCCTCTGTGGCAGGAATTACAGTTATGGATGATTTGCAATGTGTTGAAGTAGCAAATTCATTTACACCGAATGGTGATGGAATGAATGATACTTGGAATTTAGATTTTACTTCATATTCTGCAATCAGTCTACAAATCTTCTCCAAGTGGGGTAAGATAGTTTATGAAAGTAAGGACGCCATCATCCAATGGGATGGAATGTATAATGGTTCTGCACTACCTGCAGGAACTTACTATTACATTCTGACATTGGATACTACAGTTGATCAGAATGGACCGATCACAATCGTAAGATAATTTTGCCTAATACATCAATAGATATGAAAAAGGTTTTAATACTAGCAGTAATTGCTGCAATGACAAGTAATATGTGGGGACAACAAATTTCCATGTACAGTCAATATATGTTTAATGACTTTGTAATTAATCCGGCAGTTGCTGGTTCTGAAGATTACTCTAAAGTAGGGTTGAGTTTCAGGCGTCAGTGGGCAGGGATGAAAGATGCTCCAGTTACACAAACACTCTCAGCTCACACTTTTTTAGGAGCTTCTATGGGAGCTGGTCTAAATATCTATAATGATGTTTCTGGTCCAACTAGAAGAACGGGTATGAGTGCTGCTTATAGTTATCATATTAATACTGGAGATAATTCTAAGTTGTCTTTTGGTCTTTCCGCTCATTTAACTCAGTTTATACTTAATCGAGATCAGTTGATTACAGAAAACCCAAATGATGTTGCTATCATGAATCAAACTAATAACGAATTGATTCCAGATTTTTCTTTCGGACTTTATTGGTACGGTGACAAACACTTTATTGGTTTGTCAGGATTTAATTTATTAGAAAGCAAAAACGATTTGTTCGATATAACAACTCCTGTTACTAATACATTAGATCGTGCTATATACGCAAACGCAGGTTACAAATTTGAAATTAGCGAATCATTTAAAATTGAGCCATCTGTATTGTTTAGATACATGATGAATTCGCCTTTCCAATTAGATTTTAATTCAAGATTTATCCTTCAAGATAAATATTGGATCGGTGTTTCATATCGAACGGATGATGCGATAGTTGCAATGCTCGGATTTGACCTCGGAGCTCTTTCTATTGGTTACGCTTACGATTATACGCTGTCAGATATTCAAAATTATAGTTCTGGGTCTCACGAAGTATTCGTTGGCGTGAAATTGTTTAAAGGAGGAAGTGGGAAAGCTCCATGGCACAAAAGAAACCGAATATATTCTTCTTATTCCAAAGGAACCTGATTGTACTTAAAGCAAGCGAAAATTAACCATGAAGATTAAATTTCTTTTCTTCTTTTTATTGTCTATTGTTTCTGGTTTGTCCTTCGGTCAACTCCAGGAAGCAAATGACCTTTTCGATAATTTTGAGTATCGTGAAGCAATAAAGTATTACCAGAAATCGGGTGAGCTTGACGATGAAAACCAAACTAAATTCGCTTACTGTTTCCTTAGAATTCACGATTATAAAAGTGCTGAACCGCAATTAGCCAAAGTAGTAAATCAAGAAAATGTTAATCCAATTAATTTCCGTTTCTACGGAATTTGCCTGAAGAATAATGCCAAGTACGATGAGGCAAAAACTTGGTTCGTTAAATATAATGACTTCGATTCTACCGATTATTATAATAAGCTCAGTCTTGCTGAACTTCAGTTTCAAAAGAATTCTCATGATATCGTTCCGAGGCTTAAGGTCGAGAATATTGATAAGATCAACAGTGGGCTATCAGAGTTTTGTCCACGATATTACAAAGAGGGAATTTTGTTTTGTGATGAGGTTAAGTTTGATGAAGACAATAAGCGGCCACATATAGATTATGGGAACGATGAAATTGATATGAGCCAGTTAGAGTATGGTTCAGCAGAAAGACCTTTAGGAGAATTGTATTACATGCCCATTATCGATGGTGTCTTTGGAGATCCAGTATTGATGGCTGAAGATGAACATTTTCACATTGGCGACTTTGATATTGATGAAAGTACTGGAGAAATATATTTTACAAAAGTAGATGTGGTGAATGCTTGGAAACCGGACGCTCGAAGCCATCCAAGATTGTTTAAAGCAAAAATTGATATTGAAAATCACACTTTGATTGAAGTTGAAAAAGTAAAGATTAAGAAGATGCATAACGAAGATGGCTCAGGTCATCCGACTTTATCTAAAGACGGAATGAAAATGTACTTTTCTTCCGATAGACCTGGAGGAAAAGGAGGTTCAGATTTATATTATACTACGAAATTAGAAGATGGTACGTGGTCGGAGCCAATTAATTTAGGTGATGAGGTTAATACATTGGGTGACGAGTTGTTTCCATCACTTGAAAATGATAAGACATTATATTTTGCTTCAAACGGTCATGTTGGATTTGGAGAATTGGATTTATTTAAAGTAGAGGTAGTCGGTGCAGAAGCTAAAGCTCGAGAAATTCTACCTAAGCCTTTAAACTCAGAAGCAGACGACATCGGAATATTGTTTGACAAGGAAAACCCAGATAAGGGAATTGTCGTTTCCAATAGATTTCATGAGGGATTTGGAGATGATGATATGTTTAGTTTTGAACTAAAGCTAGATGATTCGTACGTACAAGGTATTGTTAGAAATCAGGATGGTTCAATCGCTGTTGGAGCTTTAGTAAAACTTCTTGATGAGAATGGAGTTGAAGTTGCTCAAATGAGAACGGACGAAGAAGGAAAGTACCTTTTTGATGTAGATCCAGGAGAAAATTATTCGATCGTTGCTACCACTAATGGAAATGCGGCATCGGTTGAGATTGAAATTGATGACAATTGGGATAGCACTAAATTGGTAGACTTAAATTTAACCCCAGCAGATACAGTTCAAGGTCAAGTAAAGAAACAAGATGGCTCAACAGTTTCTGGAGTTGAGATCTCGATTTACGATGATCAAGGAAACTTATTAGTACAGTCAAAAACAGATAAGGATGGCCAATATCAGTTTGCATTGGAAGAGGATAAAACCTACAACATAGTAGCCAAGACTGAAGGGTTAATAGGTAATGCTCAGGTGGTGACCGATGAAAATTGGGATACGAATAAGGAAACGGATATCGTCCTATTGCCAACTGAATTGGTTCAAGGGATTATTACAGATGAAAATGGAAATCCTGTATCCAATGCATTGGTTAAAATACTAGACGAAAACGGTATAGAAATAGGGCAAGCTAAAACAGATGAAAACGGGCATTATGAATTAAACGTTCCTCCTGGAGATTATACCTTGGTTGCTAGTACTAACGGACATGGTGTTAAACGAGATATTACAGTAGATGAAAACTGGGACGATCAGCAATCTATTGATATGAAATTAGAGCTGTCTGATACTGTGCAAGGACTTGTTTTGAACGAGGATGGAACGCCAGCTGCAAATACCAAGATTACCATTTACGATGATCAGGGAAATCTATTAGTTCAATCATGGACAGATGAGAACGGTAATTACCAATTTGTGTTAGACGAAAACAAAACCTATGATGTTCTTGCTGAAAAAGGAAATCTAGAAGGATCAGCCCATTTCACTACAGACGACAATTGGGATACAAATGCCAATACCGATATCCAATTGGGGTCTAAAGGTTTAGTTCAGGGTATTGTTAGAGATGCAAATGGAAATCCAGTAGCCGGAGCCCTCGTTAAAATTCTAGACAAAAATGGAAATGAAATTGGGCAAACGAGAACAGATGAAAATGGGTATTACAAGTTTAATGTGGAGCCTGGCGAGTACGAGTTGATCTCAAGTATCAATGGTTTTGGCGCAAAGCAAAAGATTAATATCGATGATAATTGGGACGGAACCAAGTTTATTGATATGACATTACTACCAACGGATACGGTTCAAGGGACGGTTCTTGATATGGATGGTAGTCCGGCTGCCAATACTAAAATCACGTTATTCGATGAAAACCGTAACGCGTTAGTTCAATCTTACACTGATGACAAAGGACATTATCAATTCGTTTTGGAAGAGAATAAAACGTACAATGTGATCGCTGAAAAACCTGCAAGTGGATCAGAAGGAGAAGACTTAGAGGGTACCGCACATGTTGTAACTAATGACAATTGGAATACCAATCAGAAAACAGACATAAACCTTCGGCCGAAAGCTTACGTTCAAGGTGTTATTAGGGATAAAGATGGGAATCCAGTTGCAGGCGCTACCGTTAAACTTTATGATAATGATGGGAATTTAATTGCAACCACCACTACAGACGAAAATGGTATGTATAAGTTCGTTTTAGATCAAAATGAAAATTACCAGATTGTTGCAACTACGGATGGTTGGGAAGGCGTTGAGAATATATTTACAGGTGAAAATTGGGATTCAAGTAAATTAGTTGACATTCAGTTAAAACCGGCTGGAAAACCAACCACAGGACTAATCACAGACAATAAAACAGGGAAAGGCATAGATCGAGTTAAAGTTGTACTGATCAATAAAGAGACTGAAAAGAAAATCACAGTCTATTCTGATGCTAATGGGAAATTTGATTTAGCCCTTTCGCCAAATACAGCTTATACACTCAGGTTAGAGAAAGATGGATATTATCCAAAAAGTATTGATATTAAGGCTGGCTCTGAATTACCAGATAACATTGATTTGAATAAGGAATATAATCTTGGGATGGATTACGCTGGTTATGATGTGGATAAAATTTATTTTGGTTATAATGGATTTGACTTAACTCAAGAATCAAAAGAACAATTAAATAAAATTGCGAAATCATTAAAT
>JBLIOB010000074.1:0-16563 GCA_047639575.1 Parvicellaceae bacterium | reverse complement strand
CAGAATAGTAGTTTGAGTTTGCAATACACATCAAAAGAAAAAAATATTAGTTACAAAATTGAACTAGTTTTCCTTTTTACTGCTTGCGTAATCGGGGATTTTATTCTCATGCCAATTATCGTAAAAACCATCGTCTTTTAGTGCTAGTTAAGTATAAGTATTGTAAGACTATGCGTATTTCGATTTATTTTGTTCAATGCTCACCTAACATATAACCAAGTAGAATATCACCAATTCTTTCACCACAATTACCATAAAATGCTAAGTTGCAGCTAGTGTATGCCTTCATTATATAGTCACCCCCCTTTATATCCACAATACGAAGTTCCGAGTGCCTTTTTAGCACACTTTAACATATCGCCTACTGTTGTATTGTCTGTTGGCACAAAAGCTAGTTCTTCATTATACCCTCTGTAACTATGTGGCTCATTGAATCCTTTTGTTGCTGCTTGTTCTTTTGGGTATTACTCCAATTTATTTATCAACTCTTTCTAGTACCATATTGTCTGTTTTTTATAGTTAACAATCCGTAATGAGCATAACACCATCTATATTCCATATTTGCAAAAAATAAAATTCGGAAACCTAGATTGAACCTTAGCTCAATTATCCATCGTTTTTTAGTTCTACTTAAGTATTGGTTATACCTTAGTGCAATTGCGTATTGCAATTTGTTGTAGCGCATTATGCGATACTCAACTTATCAATAGAGGAATACTACCTTAAAATAAAAATCAAAATTTACCATGGTTACAAAAATTATCGTTCTAGCAATTTATGTTGCTATTCTTTTTTTAATCGGAATACTAGCCTCACGAAGAGTCAAAAGTATGAGCGATTATTATTTAGGAGGAAAAAAAATGGGGTTTTGGGCTGTGGCTTTTTCTGCCAGAGCTACCGGTGAATCTGGTTGGCTTTTAATTGGTCTAACGGGAATGGGAGCTATAGCTGGCTATTCTGGTTATTGGGTAGTTGCTGGAGAGTTACTCGGTGTTTTCATTTCCTGGCAATTTATGGCCAAACGATTTAAAAGATGGTCTGACGATTACAAAGCCATTACCATACCTGACTATCTTGAAAGCCATTTTAAATCTTCGACAAATACCCTTCGAATCATTTCCGCTTCTGTATTGGTGGTTTTTGTGGTCATTTATGTGGCCTCTCAAATGGATGTAACTGGCATTGCTTTCGAATCAATGCTTAACATTGACTATCGAATTGGGGCGCTTATTGGTTTCGGTATTGTTCTGGTCTATATTTTTATTGGTGGATTTGTCGCTGCAGTTTGGTCAGACATGTTCCAAGGCGTTTTAATGTTTTTCGGGCTGGTTTTACTCCCAATTGTTGTGTGGTTCTCAATGGATCACGGTGCTGGCATTACAGCAGGGTTGAACGCCATTGACCCGACCCTAACACAAATAATGGGGAGAAGCGATGACGGATGGATGAATTTATTTACAATTATCGGTTTCTCAATGATTGGACTGGGCTTCTTAGGATCACCGCAAGTTTATGTTCGTTTTATGTCAATTAAAAGCGAAAATGAAATTGATAAAGGAAAATGGGTTGCACTCATTTTCACCCTCTTAACTGATGCAGCAGCAGTAACGATTGGTATTCTTGCCCGAATTTATTTTACTCAGCAAGGACAGGATCCTGAAGCAGTATTAGGAAATGGAGGTGAAAATGTTTTAAGTATGATCACCAACGAGTTTTTGCCAACGATTCTAGTGGCAATTTTTATTGCTATAGTACTTTCAGCGATTATGTCAACCATAGACTCTCTTCTCATTCTTGCTTCTAGCGCCGTTACACGTGATTTTTATCAGAAAATATTTAGACCTGATTTAAAAGACGAAGACTTAACAATGATATCTAGATTAGTTACAATTGGAATGGCACTTACAGCGCTCGGAATTGCCATTCTATTATACTATCTGTATCCTGATAGACAAATCTTTTGGATTATGATTTTTGGGTGGTCTGGAATTGCAGCGACTTTCTGTCCAGTAATCATTCTATCACTATTCTGGAAAGGATATTCTGAAAAAGGAGCTATTGCCTCTATGATGACTGGGTTTACGTCAGCGATATTATTCAAGTTTGTATTTGCTAATATGGAAGGAATAGGCGCCTATTTAAAAGAGTTAGACGTCCTAGCGCCTTCTTTCGCCTTAGCAATGATTGTGGGATATATCGTTTCAAAAATATTTCCTCCTGAGAATAATGAAAATGCCCGATCAGAATGATTAGAACAGGATGAGCTTTTAAATCAAATAACAACTTCGAATAAGATAATCACAACAAGTACAAAAGACACAAATACGACCTTTTATACTAGGTTGATAGTAACTTAGATCAAATAAATAAAATTAAAAATGGAGAATGAACATTTAGAAACCTTTAAGGCAAAAGGACAAGGAAATGGTTGGCCAACTAAAGTAGATATCACCGATACTGAATGGGAAATTCAATTGGACGAGCCGACTGAGGATGGCGGATCAAATTCAGGGCCAAACCCGATGCAGTTTTTTACTGCCTCCCTAGTTGGATGTCAAAACGAACAGGCCCAGGTTGTTGCTGAAGAACTCTCTTTGACTATTGAACAAATTAATATTCAGATTGAAATTGACCTTGATCTTTCAGGATTTATGGGGACGTCAGATCATTCAAATGGCAGTTACAAAAGTGTGCGACTCAGTGCGGTAGTTCAAGGAGAAGCCACTGATGAACAAGTGAATATTCTGGGGCAAAAAGTAGATGCCCGTTGTCCGATCTTAGCTTTGTTACGCACAAGTGGCTGTGAAATTGAAAGTAACTGGAGTAAAAAATAAATGTTGCCTACAATGGCAAATGCAAATATCGAGGGCTGTTCAATTCAAAGCAGCTCTCAATAGCATTTCAAAATAAGTTTGTTAATCAACCTGGCAATTTAACAGTCCATTATAAGGTCTGCTCAATCTTGTCCCCCACTCTAGTCAAATTTGGAGTCTTCTCAACAAATGCCTCTAATACCTTGAAGAAATTCAAAATATCAACCCGCTCATTATTTGCATTAATTGTTACCAAGCGAATAAAAGTCTCTTCCTCAAATGATCCGAACCCCACTACTGTTACCTGATGCTCATATAAAGCAGTACAAAGCGTCATTGGATCAATATCCTTATAATTGAAACAGATTGAAACTGAATCATCGAAACTGTATATCGTGTAATCTGAATTGCTTCTAATGTACTCCCGAGCAACATCTGCTAGTTCAAATTGTTGATTTACAATCTGTTCCAAACCATTCGTTCCAACAGACTTCCAAAGCGTCCAGAATTTCAAGGCATCATTTCTTCTTCCGCATTGGAACGAAGTTTTACCAAGGTTGAAATCGTCACCATCTGTTTGATAGAGATAATCGGCTGCATTGCTAAACGAATCATGCAACTGCTTCTTGTTATTCACCAAAATGATAGAACAAGTCATTGGTGTTCCTAGCATTTTATGTGCGTTGTAGCTGAATGAATTTGATCGTTCTATTCCCTTAACTAGATGCTTATATTGCTCACTAAAAATCACACCGCCACAATATGCGCCATCAACATGAAGCCAAACCTCATACTTTTCAGTGACATCAGCAATTTCATTGATTGGATCAAAAGCTCCTAAAACTGTTGTGCCCGCAGTAGCATTTACATAAGTCGGAATGAACCCATTACTAAGATCCTCAATGATTTGTGTTTCTAGATGCTCCGCCATCATTCGCCCATCAGCATCTGCTCGTATGTATCTAATATTTTTTTTACCAATTCCAGCGAAACTCGCGTTTTTCGCATTTGAATAATGTGATTCTTTGGACGTGTAAACAACCATTGGTTTTGACATACCCTCTAATCTACAGAGTGGATCTTTAACGTCACGTGCCATTACTAAGGCCATGTAATTGCTCATCGAGCCTCCTGTAGGGAAAGTGCCATTACTTTGAGGCCCGTAACCGATTAAATCACAAGATTGTCTGATGATTTCCTGTTCAATCCCAACTTGAGGACCAGCAACCTTATAGGTATACATGCTGTTATTGAGCATCACAGCAAGTAAATCACCTAAGACAGCTTTCCCCTGTCTTCCGCCAAAAAGTTGATTGAAAAATAAGTTTGTCGCCGTTTTTGGCGTAGAAACAAGCACATTTTTAAGCACCTTCTTAAACTCCTCATCAACCATCGCAGATGGGTTAAGCGAGAGATCTATACTTTCATAGAGTTTTTCAGAATCTATTCGGTCAGCTACAGGATGCTGCGCTTCTTCATTTATTAAGACTTCAACCAGTTCATTGAATAGAACTAGATCACTACTTATATCAGACATATGATTTTCTTATTTTAATATTTCTGCTAATTCGGAGACTGTGTTGTAGTCCAAATCCCTGCTCACAAATTTTCCTGAAACTTCGTCATACGTATTGCAATTACGAATTGGCTTTGCGTATAGATGAAGTGACATACTTCTAGCATCAGACAGATTCTCTAATCGATGACATCCCATGAAATCTACCATATAAGTGATATCTCCAGTCTTTGCAATCGTTGTTTTGACTGTATTGAGTTCACCGGCTTCATCTAGTTTGTATATCGTTTCTCGAAATTCACCTTCGATAATTTTTACCCAACATTCTTCCCCACCGTGATCGTGAATCGGAGTAACTTGACCTTTCTCCCAACAAAGTAGGATCAATTCAAATTTTTCGTTTTCAACAATACAGTTTCGGGTATAACATTCATCAGACCATGAGCAACAGGCCTCAAAAGCACCGGGAAGCAATTTTATTGAACCAAATATATCAGCATACTTTACTTGCTCCTCTTCAGAAAGCATAGTGGCTAATTCGGTTAGTGAGTGATATGTTCGTTGATTTTCTTTGTTAGAACTCAAAATAGTTTACCTTTTTTTCTGCTAATTCAATCTGCAAATCCAAGGTTTACCCAAATCCAACAAATTGTCTCGGATGACTTCCAAAACGTTATAAGATTGCAAGTATAGCCCTTTTTGGCTTGTTTTGAAAGGATATTGAAGACTTTCTTCAAGATTCTAAGTTTTGAACTGAATTTATTGGGGTACAACAGCAAGTTTTAACAGCAACTAATAAGGCATAATTTGTGGTGCAATTTACACGAAGATGTTGGGAGTTTACCAGCTGCGAGCGCGCCGTTGACTGCTGGACGAAAGTACTCAATAATTCACCGTTTTAAAGTGCTAGATAAGTATGGAGTCTAGCGAATTGTAGTAGTTTTAGTCCATTATCCTAATTACAATTTTATAACTTTGTTTATTGTTGTTATAATAAATTATACTAATAAGAAAGTTATCTAAAAGCCCAAATAGGTTATAAAATAAAAAAATACCTACATATTTTATTTTTATAATAGTATATATTAACAATTTCGTATATTGTAGGGCTATACGCAATTGCGTATAGTGATTTGTTAGCGAGAACTAGGAGATATTATGAGCTATAAAGTAAACCCTTACATATCGTCAGGAATTGGGAGGAATCTATTTAAGGAATACGAAATAAAAAACGGAAGGCTCTATATAAAAAGCAGAATAATATGCTCCAAGTTCAAAATTGACTCAATGATTCCGTTAGAAACGGCTAAACCAAATCTAAAAACGAAATTATTTGGCCAGGCGAATTTTGGTCATATACTCATCAATACGCCCACGGAAAATGATGGATTGCTCCTTGAAAACATACCTGACATAGAAAAGTTTATGGCAGCATTAAGTGGGGATCACTCGGTGAATGGTGAGAATATACATGAGGATACAGAAGCTATTATAACACAGACAATCATAGACTGGGATAAGGATTTAAACCCTAGATCATTTGAGTACTTTAGTTTGAATCTAGTTGATTCCTGGGTTGATGAAAAAATAGATAAAAAACAAAGAGATGAAGTTCGTCCTTTTTTAAAAGAACATTCTAAAGCTAAATGGCTTCAATTTTTTGCAGCAGATTTACATTACGATGAACACTATGTAGAAACTCAGTTATGGAAGCTATTTCTTTCATTAAAAAAACTTGAGTTGTACTATCGCATAATGGAGAAACATCAATCTGATATTTACTTGCATAATACTGGCTATGGGTTTATGAGCGGTTCCAAGGAAGTATTCCAGTTCATCAAACAAACAGATTTACATCATTTATTTATTTATCATATAGAAGAATCACTCTACGATAAAATACAAAGTGATATTCAATCTTCGACAACTGATTTCTCTTGTTTCGTAAACGAGGAAGTAAACTATGGTAATTGGAGTCATCGCTTGTCACATATTGCAAACAGGATTGTAAGTGCAGGAATTAACTTCTCGAATGGCAACAGACTTGCCGTTGGAAACGTGCTACTCAACTGGTACCCCATCAGACAAGAAGAACGAGTTGTAACTAAGGATGGTAATCCTCCAGATTCAAGCTCAATGAAAAGAATATTTAAAGAGTGGGCAGAAAACCGATTGCCTAATAAAAACCCAATGGCTGAATTACAAGAATACGTATTCAAGGTTGGAGGTCAACCATACTTGGAAGCCTATGTAGATTTCGTTGACTTAGATCAATAGTACTTTCCTGAAAACATTAGGGAAGATAAAAGTGAAAAAGCAGCTGTGGACATTAAAGAGATATCAGCTAGCGCGGATTTACAATCAGTGCATAATCTAAATAAAAAAATCAATATTAAGTAAGCCCTTTTTCTCTACATAATCTCTTACTGAACTATAAAGATAATCTGCTGCATGTTCATCAATTTCAGCTTCTACATGATTGTTTGTCAGAAACTTTTATAGAGGGCACGGATTGCAAATCCGCGCTAGCGGAGAAGTAATATATCAGAGTCCTAAAAAGTGACTCTGATGGGATGAAATGAGCTATTTGCTTAGAGCATTTGAATCAGATACTTTTATAGAAATTAACGGACGGCAAGCCTACGGATTTTAGCCAAGCGCTAGCCCATCTATTCATCGTTTTAAAGTGCTAGATGAGTATTGAGTCTAGCGAATTGTTGTAGTTTTAGTCCATTCTGCTAAATGACCTACGAAGTTTCCATAGGATTTAAAATGATGGAACAGGCTGTAGGTTTGAGTAAGCGGGAGTTGTTTAGGAAGTAATGTATCAGAGTCCTGAAAAGTGACTCTGATGGGGTGAAATTGTTGTAGTTTTAGTCCATTCTGCTAAATGACCTACGAAGTTGCTATAGGATTTAAAATGATGGAACAAGCTGTAGGTTTGAGTAAGCGGGAGTTGTTGAGAAAGTAATGTGTCAGAGTCCTAAAAAGTGACTCTGACGGGGTAAAATCTCTTCCCTTAAACAACACCTTCCAGATTTTCTTGTTCAGAACAAGGTATTATACTCAATAGTTAGTAAGGGGATTCATGAACTAAAAGAAGAAGAATGTTTAGAATACTTTCCTGTCCTTAGAGAGCGTATGGAATACGTGCTTACTGACCTTCAAGCTCAGAAAGAAACTGAAGAAAAGAAAAAGTCACTCTCTAAAAAAATTAGCGAAATTGCCAATAACGTTAAATAAAGGCAATAACATGGTCTATATCCGATGGCGGGTTAATGGCGAAATTAAATTTTCTGCTTTCTGTCAGCCCCGGAAAAATCTCCGACTTTTTACATAAGATGAAAAGATATGTTGAAAAATCGGAAATTTTTCCTGCTTTGAGTCCGACACTTTAAATTACACCAACGTCACAGGATAAAGACAGGCGTTGTAGGTAATTAAAAAATGAACACAGTTAAAACATATCAAAAAGTTAACTCTGAAAAGGAAAATGTAAGTTTTAGGATATCTAAAATGGAAGATATTTTTATAAAACGAGACGGTGCTGTTGACGAACCACACAGACACGATTTTTTTACAGTATTAATCATCAATAAAGCAAAAGGGATACATAAAATCGATTTTAATACCTATGTATTGAGTAGTAATCAAATTTATTTTGTCGCTCCCGGTCAAGTGCATCAGCTAATTGAGGAAGAAGCCAGTATGGGATATGTAATGACATTTTCAACACAATTTTTAATTGAGAATTCCATTCAATTATCTTTTATTGAAAGTCTTAATCTTTTTCATGATTACGGTCAAAGCCCACCATTAATAGCCAATGATCGACAACATCTAAAGTTAAAAAACTATGCTGATGAAATATTGAACTTATTCAATAGCACTTCAAAAATGAAAGAGCTCTCAATGGGCGCCTTTTTAAAATTATTTTTAATTGAATGCAATAATCTATGTTCTATTAATCCATTAGAATCAAATTTTGATACCTCCGACAATCACATTATTAGTAAATTTAAAAAACGGGTCAATGAATCTTATAAATTAGAACATTTAATAAGCTATTATGCTGATCAATTGCATATTACATCAGATCATTTAAATCGGACCATTAAAAGCACTATTGGTAAAACAGCAAAAGAATACATTCAATCCAGAATTATAACCGAAGCTAAAAGACTTTTGTATTTCTCTAAGTTGTCTAATAAAGAAATTGGTTTTGCGCTTGGGTTTAGTGAACCAGCAAACTTTAGTGCATTTTTTAAAAACTGTACTGGTTTTTCTCCTTCAAACTTTCAGAAAAAAGAAGTATTACTATTGAAATAATCAACTATATCGGATTTTCATAAGTCAATCCCGATTTCTCATATTCTTTATCAGGTCATATCGTTCCATATTTGCATTGTAACATAAAAACAAGCATATGAAACGGAAAGATTTTATCAAAAAATCACTTTTAACAAGTGCTATTGGGGTCTTAGCACCACAAATGTTAACAGCAGCAACAGCTAGTGTAAAGAAAACAGAATCCACTTATGACAAGTTGATGCAAAAAGTAGGCTTTAATCATTTACCAAATAAAGAATATAAAACTATGAATACTGTAATTCACAAAGCAGACACAAGAGGAAATGCAAACCATGGTTGGTTAAACTCAAATCATACTTTCAGTTTTGCAAACTACCATAATCCAGAAAGAATGAACTTTGGTGTACTTCGTGTCTTAAATGACGACAGAGTGCAAGCAGGAATGGGTTTTAGGACACACCCACATGACAACATGGAAATTATATCCATTCCGCTTGAAGGTGATTTGCAGCATAAAGATAGTATGGGAAATGTAGCAATCATAAAAAAAGGTGATGTTCAAGTCTTAAGCGCTGGAACTGGCATTACACATTCAGAATACAATAAGAATAAAGACAAAGAAGTGAAATTTCTTCAAATTTGGGTGTTTCCAAAAGAGAAAAATGTAAGCCCACGTTATGACCAAATCTCGATAAGAGATATTGAAAAAGACAATAAATTTTATCAAGTGCTTTCACCAAGTAAAGACGATCAAGGCGTTTGGATAAATCAAGATGCATGGTTTAATCTTGGAAAGTTTACAAAAGGAAGTTCTGACCAATATAAAATTCAAAAAACTGGGAATGGAGTCTATGTTTTTGTATTGGAAGGAGAAGTTAAATTAAACGGAGAGGAACTTTCGCTGAAAGATGGAATGGGAATCTGGGACACTGAAGATATAGATTTAGTAGCTAATAGCGATGCTCGTGTATTATTAATGGAAGTACCAATGAATTTATAAACTCAAAAATAAAAAGATGGAATTTATTGAAAACTTAAAATGGAGATATGCGACTAAGCAATATGATTCTTCAAAAAAAGTAAAAGAGGAAGACCTAGACAAAATAAAAGAAGCAATTCAACTGTCTGCTTCTTCTTATGGACTTCAACTATTTAAGGTATTGAATATTGAGAATAAATCAATTAGAGAAAAATTGAAACCAGTATCTTGGGGACAATCTCCAATAACTGATTCTTCTCACCTTTTAGTATTATGCAACTATACTGAAGTACAAAATGAAAACATAGATGGTTACCTCAACTTAAAAGCTGAAGTACAAGGCATAGACGTAGTTAATTTAAAAGGATATGGAGATTTCATAAAGTCCAAATTGAAGGAAAAAAGCAGCGAAGAAAAAAGTAGCTGGACTGCCAAGCAAACATATCTCGCATTAGCCAATGTCTTAAATGCTTGTGCGGAACTTAAAATAGATAGCACTCCAATGGAAGGCTTTGAACCAGATAAATACAATGAAATACTTGGACTAAAGAAAAGAGGTCTAGAAGCGAGCGTTGTTATTGCAATTGGTTACAGAAGTAAAGAAGATACAAGCCAAAACGCTAAAAAAGTTCGAAAGCCATTAGAAGTTCTCTTTGAGGAAGTCTAAGTTCTACCAATCAATAAACTACCTACAACAAGGTATATAAGCAATAGTGGTCTGGGTGTAAACTCAGGCCATTTTTTACACTAACTTAGTATTTTGCAAATTGAAAAGTAGCAGTATTTAATCCGTTACTACTTTTATACTAAACGTTATTTTAATGATCGATTTAAGTCCTTGGTTATATTCTAATTACATATTGTTAAGGATTTCATCTAAGCCAACTCCGATAATCAGAATCATTGGCATTTATACTTGATGATTAATTTTCCAGCAACTTCTCATTAAACTCATAGCCTTTATAGTTGACCTTAAATAGGATGCTATAAAACGAAGGAATGAAAATCAAGGTAATGATGGTTCCAAATAAAAGGCCTACCATTATAGAAACAGCCATTCCTTCCCACATTTCCCCACCACTCAAGTACAAAGGAATTAAACCTAGTACCGTCGTGAAAGTCGCTAATAAAATTGGCCTTAGCCTTTGCAAGCAAGCCGAGATTACGGCATCTTTCACATCACGATTCAAATCTTTCTGTTCAATCTCAATTCTATCAATCAAAACGATGGCATTGTTTATGACAATTCCCGCTAAAGAAATCACTCCTAAAAATGGCATAAATCCAAACGGCTCTTGGAAGATCAATAGCCCTATCACGACACCTATAATGGCCAATGGAATAGTAGAAACCACCATGATCATTTTTCTAAATGAATTGAATTGTATAATCAGAAGTAGCACAATGATAAATCCTGAAAGGGGTAAATAATTGACTACTGCTCCCATGTTGTCTGCCGTATTTTTAGCATCTCCTCCAAATTGAAATGAATAGCCAGTAGGCCAGTTTTTCTGTTCCTCAATGAGCCATGGGGTAATTTCAGCAGTAATAAAGGCGGCATTTCCATCATTACGCAGTTCACTGGAAATGTTTACAGTTCTTACCAAGTCAAGTCTCTTTATTTTGGAATATTGCCACTGAGGTACAATAGTCGCTACTTGAAGCAAGGGCACACTTTTACCTGAGTTTTGAGCATAAATATTAAGTGTTTCCAAAGACTCTAAGGATTGCTGCTGACCTGCATCACTTCTCATGATAATCGGAATCGATTTGTCACCTTCTCTATATTCACCAGTTTGAAAACCATCCAAGACCGTTTTTAAAGAAGTAGCTATGTCCTGATTTGACACACCAGCAACTTGTGCCCTATTTTGATCAATGTCTATAACAAACTTCTTACTCTTTGGACCCCAATCATCAATTACATTTTTGGTTCCCGTGATGTCATTCAATTTCTTTTTGACACTTTTGGAAATTCTGGCTAGCTGATCAGGGTCATCACCAGATATTTTGATTTCAATAGGAACTCCTCCTCCACCTGCACCAAGCGGACCAATTTTTATATCCGCACTAGGAAAATTATTGAAGCAATAGGCATCAAGCACATTGATCATTTCATTGTTAAAATCAGAGTTGGAAGTATTCACCAAAATGTGGGCATAACTGGAATTGGCTTCATCAGGGCTGTAGCCCATATCGTAGGATTCAGGTCCCTCACCGATATAAGACGACCAATTGTTCACTCCTTTTGTTCTTGCATCATTTACCAACAATGAATCTTGCATGAATTTTTCAATGCTCTCTACAATTTTAGAGGTACTTTCAATTTTTGTCCCTAAAGGTAAATTGATGTCCACGGTAATCATATTTCGATCACTATCAGGAAAAAACAGAAAGGCTATTTTAGTAAAACCAAAAAGAGATCCAAAAAACAACACGATAATCCCAAGCATTACCAGCCCTTTATGCGCCAATGCTTTTAATATCAAATCTTTATAATAGACTTTCAACTTGTCTATAATTCTATCGACAAATCCTGGTTCTTTTTCTCCTTTTTTATCAACCTTCAAGAACAAATAGCAGAATAAAGTAACGACGGTAAGTGCAATTAACCAAGAAGAAAGCAAGGCTAGGGTAATCACAACGAATATAGGACCTACTATATCACCCATTACTGACTCGGCGAGGTAAAAAGATAAGAAGGCTGCTGAAGTGGTAAGCGTGGAAATCAACAAAGGGGTAAATAGCTCAGAGCAAGAATCAATGGCAGCTTTCTTGGCGTCAATGCCATTTTCCATTTTCACCATGACCGTTTCGGCTACCACAATAGCATTGTCCACCATCATACCGAGTGCCATAATCAAAGCAGCCAAGGTAACTTGATTGAGCCCGATGTTCATCATGCCCATAAGCATAAGTGTCATAATGGTAACTATCGGAATAAGGCTGGCAATTATGGATCCTGTTCTTAAACCAAGAAAGAGCAACATGACAGCCAATACGATACCTATAGACTGCATGAGATTGACAATAAAATCACTAATCTTGAAATCGATATAAGAATCTAATGAAGACAGTCTACTAAGCTCTAATCCTACAGGTAGCTTTTCCTGCCACTTTTCAACTACCTTGTCCACCTCTGCACCAAGCTTAATTACATTAGCTCCGTCCTTCAAATTGATATGAAGTGAAATAGCATCCTTTCCATCTACCCTTACTTTTTGTTTGGTAGGATCTATATACCCTTTGTGAATTTTAGTAATATCTTCCAGGTAAACCAATTGAGAGCCATCTCCTACTGGAATTAGTGTCTTACTTATATCGTCCACCGTATTGTAATTTCCTGTTGGCTCCAGAATTATGCGTTCTTCCTGAAGATTGATCTGGCCTCCCGAACTTAAAATATTGGTCGCACTAATAGCACTTTGAAGTTTTCCGGCTGTCAGTCCATATTCTTTAAGTCTGGCATTGTCAAATTCTACAAAGACCCGCTCTTCCTGTTCCCCACCAATTTCCACTTTAGCTGCATCTTCCAATTTTATGAAATCATCTTTTATATCATCTGCATACTCTTTTAGCTGAATATAAGAAAATCCATCACTAGATAACCCTACAACTATTCCATAAACATCACCAATACCATCATCTTTCAACCTTGGCTTTACCCCTTCAGGAAGCCCCTTCATAGCGTCTAATTTTCTCCTTAGCCGATTCCAAACTTCTTGTAGTTTTTTTGGCCCTACCTCATCCTTTAGCGTAACAGTTACTACTGAAAGCCCCGTTCGTGAAGTACTCTTTACATCCTTTAATTCAGGAAGTTCTTGTACAATCTTTTCTATTCTATCACTCACCAATTGCTCTGCACGTTCTGGGCTGGCTCCTGGGAATTCTGATACTATGGTGGCCACTCTCACTGTAAAAGGCGGCATGCTATCTCGTGATAAGCTTTGGTATAGCACTAACCCCATGACTATGATTACAACCAAAATTGTAATGGTAATGCGGTTTCTATCTATTGCAAATTGTGTCAGATTCATAGTTAATTCAGATTAAGGAGTATCAGTTCAATTTCTAAAAGCATTGAGCTATTTTTTAGTCTGTTTTTGTTAATCATGGCTTGTTATTTCGAGTATTGGGAGAAATCTAGGTGTTTGTTATATTTATGATTTAGATTTCTCCTTCGTCGAAATGACAAAACGACGAGGATTTAGTTTTCAAAAAGTCTGACTTTCATGCCATCAAGCAATGTTTGAAGTCCAGCTGTGGCAACCAACTCGCCTTCTTCCAAACCTTCTAGTATTTCAAAACCACTGGTGTTGAGCTGCCCAACTTTGACAGACCTTCTTTTGACCAAATAGTAATCATCAATAGTCTCTAGTGCGAAAACAAAATTACCTTCTTCATCTTCACCAACCGCCTGTCCTGGTACTACAAGTTGATCGGTTTGGGAAGCTCCATTGTTAACATTTAAAGTCACAGAAGCTGCCATACCTGGCCGCACAGACTTGGTATCACCTTCTATCTTCACTACCACTGGGTAAGTCGAAGTTTGACTGCTGATCGCAAATGAAACTTCCGAAACAACTCCTTTGAATACTTTGTCGGTTAAGGAAGAAAAAGTTACTTCAACTTCATCCAACACATTGACATTCGAAATAAATGATTCTGGAAGCCCCAAATTAACTTCAAGATCACCTTCTGAACTCAATACAACTATTTGTTGTCCTGAACTTACATTTTCATTTACTTCAGCATCTACCGTTGCAATTTTTCCTTTTACAGGCGCATACAATTTGGAATATTCCAATTGAGCTCTTGCGAGCTTTCGGGATTTTTTGGCAGAACTTTCATTTGCTTTGGCCGATTGATAAGTGGCAGTTGCAGATTCATAATCACTCAAAGAAGTATTTCCGTTTTCATATAAAGACCTTACTCGTTCATAGTTTGATTTGGCCTGCTTTTCCTGAGCGTTAGCATTCTTTACAGAAGCATCATTTTGTTCGTATTGCAGCTGAAGATCTGAATTATCTATGGTGGCAATCAACTGGTTTCTATATACTTCCTGCCCTACTTTGACTTTGAGAGATTGGATATTTCCAGAAACCTTAAAGCTTAATTTAGTTTCAGTACCAGACTTAGCTGTTCCTGAAAAAGTTCGTGTTTGGAGCCCTCCACCAGGTACTACTTTCTGATACATCACTGGCCTTATTACTTCCTTTTTCTTTTGTTCCTTACTACTACAAGCCATTATTAACAAGCCCATGGCTAGGTAGATTGATGATTGAATTGTGCTATTCATATTAGTGGTATTTGAAGATTATTATCTATTAAAAAAAGACTCAAGCTGGTTGATATAATTGGTTCTCTGCTCTTCGCTCATAAGCATATAATATACTCCTGTTGCGCGCTCCATATTGAGTATATCAGTCAAAAGGATGTACACTGCATTGGCACTGTTAAGTTGAGCTGAAATAGCAGCGTTTTGGGCATCCAGAAGTTGAGTGATCGTTACTGCTCCTTTGGAATAGGAATCTTGAATGAGTTCAAAATTTTTGGTAGCCGCGTCAGCGGCATCTTTTGTCAGGGTTATGTTTCTAAAAGAAGCCCTAATATTCTCTAATTCTGATCTTACCAATTGCTCGATTAGTCTTTCCGTATTGAGTCTTTGAGTATTCAATTGACCCAACTGGACTTTCGATTGCTGAACTTTGGCGCTTCTACTCCCTCCTTGAAATATGGGCAAGGAAGCTCCAAATTGTAAATTCCAATTCCAATCATTAGGTGTTGCAAATCCTAGAGGAAACCCTGTCCCAGCACCACTTCTATATAACTCATAGTTATACCCTCCCCCTAAAGTAACACTAGGCACATATTTATTTCTTTGGTTCAATAGTAATGAGCGCTCTTGAGCCCTAACATTATAATCAAATTGTTTAAGGTCAGGCGTATTGGCTTTAGCACGTTCCACAGCAAAATCAGCAAACTGATAAAAATCTCTTGGGTTGTTTACATATTTGTTAATCGCACTATTATTAAGAAATAACCTACTATCATTGATATCAATTTCCTGTGTAAGGAACTGTTCGTTGATAGGTTTGTTTAATACCTGATTGAGTGCCATCTCTGTTTGTTTACGTTGCGCAGTGGCATTCAACAAACCGGATTTAGCATTGGCTATTTCTCCCTGCCATCTATATACATCGGAAGGTCCTGACTGCCCTAGTGAAGAACTAACCCTAGCCAGTTCTAGGTTTTTCCGGGTTACTTCCAGATTTTGTTTTTGGATATTTTCTGCTGTTTTAGATTGCATTAAACCAAGATAAGTTGTAGAAACGTCCAATACCACATCAAGGGATTGCGTCTCCAAAGCTGCCTTACTTGCCTTTAATAATAATTCTTGAATTTGTTTGTTAGCTGTTACTTGCTCTGAATAAATCACTTGACTCAATTGAATACCCGCTGCTCCTTTGTTTTCTGGGTTCTGCCCATTTGAAATTGTTGCCGTATTATCATCAAAAATAGTATGAGAGGCCGAAGCTTTCAATTCTGGCAATAAATTGGCCTTTGCTACATTGACATCTTCAGCGGTGATTTCAACTTCTCTTTTGGCGATATCGATATTTAAGTTTTGAGCCAGTCCCTCGGCAATAGCATCATAAATATTAATACTCCTACTAATATCATTTCTTGTTTCATTGATCAAAACAGCTTCAGCCAATATTTCCCAGCTTGGGCTGAAATCAATTGCCCTAGCAGTGGCCATATTGATGACCAGCTCCTCTTTTTTAGGAAGTTTAACATTGATTTTCTCTGCGTCCTCTCCATTTGCTATTCTTTGAATATTCAAAGCAATTCTTCTAGCTATCAAATTGATATTTGACATTGGAGCCACACCGCCCAATACACCTTTATTCACATCTAGTCTACCCAAAACAGAAAAGGAC
>JBLIOB010000073.1:0-16720 GCA_047639575.1 Parvicellaceae bacterium | reverse complement strand
ACGTTTGACGCACAAAGGATATGGGGAAACTCAACCTAGAGAAGAAAACGATACTAAAGAACATAAAGCTTTGAATCGAAGAACCGAGATGAAGATCATAAAATAAATTGTAATTGCTTGAGAAATAATTCGCATGAATACCACAATTATTTATTGCAGCAATTTATTCTCGTGTAACGATGATTTTAGAATTCATTTGGATGCCTTCTGCTTCTAATTTTAGAAGATAGATTCCGGCAGTAAGACCCGTATTCAGCATTTGTGAACCTTGATTGTCCAACTCCTTACGCCATACTAATTTTCCATACATATTGTAAATAGTTAGCACTGCGTTGGAATAAAGGTTATTAATATTGAAAACACCGTTAGATGGATTAGGAAATAGCTCTAATGTTGGAATAAGTTCCTCATCAATTCCAGTTGCGAAAATAGAATCCATTATGGTACTTCCACTTGAAACACAAGATGGGTTAAGTTTTACTACGAATACTGAATTATATCCGGTTCCAATTTGTCGATTTCCTACTAAAATGAATCCTCCATCTGAAGTTACTATAACGTCACTTCCGCCATCTTCTCCATTACCACCATAAGTTTGTCCTGCACCTGAGCAAGGTGAATAATAACCCATGCCAACCGTATCTAGTCCGAAATAGTTCATGTCATTTCCAGTTGTGTTTGGAGCAATTTTACCAATGCATAATGTAGCTGGTTTTCCAGGCTGAGCAATAATTCTAGAGCCTTGTTCTAAATATGGAGCAAAGAAAACTAGTTGATGTATTTGAGAGCCATTAGTTGGATTTATTTTAGATTGTCTAACGTTCCAATTGGTGTCAGATACTTCAGTCGTATTCCAAACAAACATGATATTACCGTTGGTTAATTCTACCATGTCAGCTCCAAAATCATCTTCGGTATCGCCATATGACTGCTCCCAAATGATATTACCAAGATTGTCGAGCCTGAGAAGCCAAGCGTCTCTTTTACCAGCTCCAATGGAAGAGGTTTCTGCTGCGAGCAGCAAATCGCCATTTGAAGCTTCCCGGACAGACCAACCAATCTCTTCGCCTAATCCTCCATAAGTTTGACTCCAAATAGTGTCTCCAAAAGAATCAATTTTCAATAAGAAAGCATCGTTTTGTCCAGAACCTGAACTGTAAGTTTCTCCAGAAATTACTATTCCACCATCTGATGTTTCGATGAGTGAATACCCTAAATCCCAATCTACACCTCCAAATGTTCTTGATTGAAGAATAACGCCATTAGAGTCCATCCGCATAAAATATACGTCATAGCCTCCTGCACCAAATGAATTGGTAAACCCAACCATGGCCAGATTGCCATCCGATGTTCGAATAACCTTTTTCAATTGGTCTACATTACTGCCGCCTTTATTTTTGGCCCAAATTACTGTCCCTACTGAATCTATCTTTAAAATTAACGCGTCCGATGTTAAATCACCGAAACTAGATGTACTTCCAACTATTATATAGCTTGAATCTGGAAGTTGTACAATTCCTTCACCATGCTCTTCTTGACTATTTCCATACGCTTTTTCAAACACAATTTGAGCCCTAAACGTACTTGCCCAAAAGGTGAAAGCTAGAATAAGGGTAAACTTTATAATCTCCATATCAGCCCAAGATTTAAGTTATTACCGTAACCGTTTTTAGATAACATGCCAGCTATATTATTGGACGAAATAAATGCCGAAACCTGATCGCTGGTATATTTGATTCTTAAACCTGCGGTTATGTCTCCATAGCCTCCAAAAATTCCAATTACAGATCCGGAAATGGAATTACTCAGAACATACTGAACCCCACCATATATTAATGGCCTCGCATTTGCATTGATTCTATAACTAGCCCCTGCTATTGGAAATAGTTTCTTGTCAAGTAAAATGGTTGGGATATACGTTAATGAAAATGTAGCTGGGAGTAAAGTTGCATAGCTTCCACTCTCTGCTTCAGGAAAAATGGAATCTCTTAAAGCATCTGCATTAAACCAGTTTGAATAATCATTATCAAAAATATTTTGAATTTCATAACCGTTAAATTCATACATCGTATCCGAAGAATATGTTACTGGATTTTTAAACCAAGAAACAAACCCCAAATTCTTCACCCCAATTCGCAAGGATCCAGCATTCGGTTCTGGTCTTTCGTCTTTCATGAAGCTAGCAAAACTATTTTTTGGCTTACCAATGGGAATATAGTAAGCAACGTTAATTGCAGCTCCAATTCCATTCATTGTTCCTAGGGTCACGGCTCCTTGTGCCGAGTCAGACAACCTGAAATCCCCTTCAGTTTCTAAACTCAGGTTTGAAATGTCTGCAGCAGTATTCAGGGTCAGCGTTTTCGCTCTCAAAGACTGGTGAGACTGTCCTTTTATAATGGAAACACCAAATTCACATCCTTTTGGTTTATACACAAGACTAAATCCAAATTCCTGATAAGAGACGCTATTAAATGAACTTGGCCCCATGTTCATGTCTTGCCCAACTCTATCAGCGTTTCCTACAAACACAGCATGAAATAAATCACTAGTAAAAGAACTATTGATTAAAGTGTGATGTTCAACATTAATGGCAAACCCCCAATCAGGGTTGTGAAGTGCACTATCTGAGATGTCGTAAAATTTTAATCCTGTTGAAATACCAACTGCGAATCTGTTTTTCTCACTAGTTAGTTGACTTTCGATTTTACTTTTTAAATCTGTATTTATGTTTCCGCCTCGAATAAATTTACTCATGAGGTCATTTGAAATACCCTGACTTTGATAAAAGACATCTGAATAAACCTGAATAGCAAAATTATTGCTGTCGTTACTAAACTTAAAATCATTAAGCAGAGATTGACCAAACCCTAAGCTTGGCAGAAGTATTATTATAAATACTATCCTTTTCACTATTCTAAATTAAATTCGTAGGACACTTTGGCGTTTAAATTCAAATCAATGTGATGCCAGTCTTTAATTTTGATAAATGTTGGAGAATTTGCAGTTTCAAATACAATTTGAATCATCACTTCCCCCGTTTGAATTAACGTTTTGATTTGAGTTTCATTAAGCGTTAATATTACTTGAGAATTTTTGGGGGCAATAACTTCATTTAAAGCATTGACCATAGCTGCATCTATTGACGAATTAGAAACAATTGAGTCATTGAATGTTCCAAATTCATCCTTCAGGTACAACTGAAATCCAGCAGCAAAAGGAAAGTAGTTTATTGCATTAATTGTAAGGACTCCACTCTTCACTTGTGTTGTGTCCTGATGAGTAGCAATGTTAATAGTATCTCTTAACGTTAAGTTACTCGCGGAAAAACATAAAGGCATGTCTAGTATAATATCGGCTTTTAATGGATATTCTTCATTAAAGAAATCTCCATGATTATTGATATCACCGAAAGGATTAATTTGAAACTGCATTGTAGAGCTCATTTCATTAGGAAGGTTTTCTACGAACGCATCCAAGTTTGATGTCGCATTTGTAAAAGTTTCGGTTCGAACTTCTGGAGTTACAATCCATCCTGTTTTTGAAGGTCTAGTTAAATTAATAGCTGACCCGATAGTACTGTGCGTTAATGGCACAGAACTGGCACCATTAATACTATTAATTTCGCTGATGTTTATTTGTTTGTCTACACCAATTCCATCTGTAATTATAAGGTCAAGTGCAATTTCATCAAGGTCAATTGTTCCGTTGATGATTCGATCCATAAATGGAATCGAAATAGTATCTAAGGTGACCTCAATTAATTCGTTTCCAAAATACCCAAGTGCGCGTTTGGCACTTATATTTTCGAAAGTGATGTTTATTCGAATTGAATCAGCCTGCGATATCGATACGGTAGAACCAAAAGATGGATCTAAAGTCGCAGAAATTTTGGACAACAGTGTATTGTACTTTAATCCATCTGAACCGGTTAGATCAAACTCATAATCCGTGAGGTCCACGCTTCCTGTAACAACAACAGGTGTTATTCCATCTGAGGCTGGAATAAAAAGATCCTGTTTAAAAACCTGTCCAGATTTAGTTGCGCTGGTTATAATTATCGAATCTATAGTTGGGCCGTCTACGTAGCTTAAAATTTCATAATTAAGCTGACCGGATTTCAACATAAAGTATTTCAGTTCAGCTCCCGGGATGTCATAAGTAGTTTCCTCTGGTTCAGATAGAAATGTAAATCCTGGTGATACAGTTAAGGTTATTGGCGATGTTATTTTATGAACTTCAGATATCGTTGTATCTGGAGTCTCGAAAAGAGAATCCAACACCAGTCTATAAACTTCTCGCTCTATGTAAAGGTTAATAGTACTGTCCGGATTGACTACCAGATTAGTATCTCCTACTATATTTCCAATATCTAGAGTTGTATAAGCAATAGGTGCCGCAAATTCACTGGTCCACGTTGTCGCTTCTTTTCTACAAGAAGTAAACATAACCACTGAAAACAGAGAAAAACAAAGCAAAAATCTCATCTTAACAAAAATACATATTTCTGGGTTTAAAGATTCTTTAAATGAAGGAAAGGCATGTTTTCGTTGTTTAGTAGCCATATTTTCCTTTCCAAACTGATTTCAGGTAACTTCTTAGATCAAGTTCTCTTTTACTATTGCTAGGTTCAAAAATTCTTGTTCCTGCAATGACTTCTGGTAAAAATTCTTGTTCATGTAAGTCCTTAGTGTTATTATGAGAGTATTTATAATCTTTACCATAATCTAAGTCTTCCATCAAATCAGTTGGTGCATTTCTAAGGTGCAAAGGTACTGGCAAGTTTCCAGTTGTTTCTACAATTTTTTGCGCTGAATTAATGGCTTGATATGCTGAATTTGACTTAGGTGAACTTGCTAAATATGTAACGCACTGTGCCAAAATTATTCTAGACTCTGGCCATCCAACAACTGTTATTGCTTGGAAACAATTATTAGCTATAATTAATGCAGTAGGGTTAGCGTTTCCAATATCTTCACTTGCAAATATTAATAATCGCCTTCCAATAAATTTAGGGTCTTCCCCTCCCTCCACCATTCGCGCTAACCAATACACGGCCCCATTAGGATCAGATCCTCGCATCGATTTAATGAAAGCTGATACGATGTCGTAATGCTGCTCACCGTTTTTATCATAAAGTGCCAGATTTTGCTGAATTGAATCAAGAACGATCTCATTTGTAATAATGCCATTTGGGGTGTTATTAACTACGATCTCTAAAGCATTAAGCAGTTTTCTTGCATCGCCCCCGGAAACTCTAAATAAAGCCTCATTTTCCTTGATTTGAATATTTTTGGTTTTGAGAATCGAGTCTTCTTTGAGTGCGCGGTTCAATATTGATTCTAATTCTTCTACCGTATGATGCTTGAGCACGTATACCTGGCATCTTGATAGTAGTGCAGAAATGACTTCAAATGACGGGTTTTCGGTTGTTGCTCCAATCAGGGTTATAGTGCCTTTTTCAACTGCAGCCAAAAGAGAATCTTGCTGAGATTTAGAAAAACGATGAATCTCGTCAATAAACAAGATGGCGTTTGAGCCTCCGAATAATCCTTGATTCTTTACTTTTTCAATTACCGCTCGAATATCTTTTACTCCTGAATTAATTGCGCTTAAAGTGTAAAAAGGTCTATCTAGCTTTTTGGATATTAATTGTGCCAGCGTAGTTTTTCCAACTCCTGGAGGTCCCCACAATAATATAGACGGCAGAATTCCGTTTTTTAACGCTTTCCCTAAAGGTGCGTTATTACCGACAATATGAGATTGTCCAACATATTCTTCCAATGAATTTGGTCGAATTCTTTCTGCTAATGGAGTGTGATTAGGATTGTTCATGTAAAAATGATCAAGTCAGCTCTCAGAGGCTGACTGCTACTCAATTAATTCCAAATCTAAAGTAATTTCATCGCTTTCATAGCATGTTTCATCACAGTTAACGTAACTCTCCGATTTCAATTTTTTACTATCGACCGCAATAATAGTATTAGGGCCTGATCTATAATAAGCCTCTACGGTATATCGAACATCTGTGCTCAAATAATAACTGTATGAAGCGTCATACAAGGTATCTCTTAATACGATATTGTTATCCTCAATATTACCATTGTAGATTACAATTGGCACGCCCGAAGATTGAACTGTTAATTCTAGATCTACCCAATTAGAGTCGATAGGGTACGGTTCGCAGTATCTGCTTGTATCACATTCATCAGAACTTGTGCAAGAGAAAACTGTGAATAGAAGTAGCAAGATGTAAATAAGATTGATTTTCATGATTGGTTTATTTGCGAGCTATCATTAGGAATTAATTGTTAATTGGGAACAAAAACGAAAGCATTAACCTTCCATCTGGTACAGAAGCTAATTTATCGTTAAAGTACAAATAGGATGCCTGTAAATAAATACCATCTAAATCAAAACTTATCCCTAAAAATGGACTTAATGTTATACCAGCCTGAGGTTTTTGTTTTGTGCCACGGTAGTTTCCAAATAAGTAGCCGGTTTTTACTCCGCCAATAAATGAAGCCGGTATTAGACCCAATTCAAACGGTAGAAATCGTTTATACAGATCAATGGAAAGAAAAAACTTCTTCTCTTTCCATTGTCTAATGACATTAGCACTTTCATTAATTTGAACTTTTTTATAAAATGGCCGGAATGCAAAGTTAAATTGGGCTCCAATTTTAGTTCTTGCTTCTTCTATTCCTCCTCCAAAATCAACGTAAAAATCATTTAGATTAGCGTGTATTCCCAAATTGAATGTAGTAACAAAGTCAATTGGTTCGTAAGTCTTTTCTTCTTGCGCTGATGCATAAAGACAAGTTAAGACCAATATTAAACCGATAAGAAACTTGTACATATTGTTAAATTTAAGAAATTCTACCTAGGCTTACACCGGACGAGAGTATAATGCACCGACAAACATTAAATCTGTTGCTTCGAGATCCAAATTATAAAGGTCAGCTTCAGTTCTCGGAAATAAGATAATAACCTCTACCTTATCTACATTCAATTGTTCTTTTTTATTTTTCACTCGTACCACTCCGTATTCTATTTGATATTGATTTATAACTATTGATTTATCGAATCGATATACTGGCCAGGACTTGTTATTCAATGTAACGTATCGATCAAAAGTTGCGACAAGCGGAAATTGAGTCCCAACATGAGGGTTACTCTTAGGTGAGAAAAAGCGAAGAATATTTATATCGTCAAGGACGTCATCATCTTCAATCTGGTCACTACGGAAATTCATTCTAGGAACAAAATCTCTAATGGTAATTTTGCGCCAAACGCCTTTGCGGATTTTTATATTTGACATCTCTAACATTAGGTAGACTCCAACTAATATAACTAACCCCATATTACTCGATAATGTTCTTCCTGCCCCCGCACTGCCATGCTCTGTGGCCAAGATGACATACTCCATCATGATAATAATAACTAACCCTAGAATTAGTCGATCGCCTATAGTGGTATGGTTAAGACGTTGTCCTTTTCCTGTAGCAGCGGACAGATTCAACGCGTTATTTTTCATTAGCATCCATACTCTCAATGATCCCAGCATAAAAAGCAACGTGACAACCGATAAATTTTGTCCAAATTCACTAATTAACCAGAAATCATAAAACCCATGAAAGAAGGCGGCAATTGCAAATCCAGCAAGTTGAATCAAAATTTTAATTGGCCTTTTAGTAACTCTATATTTAGCAATAATAAATGCGTATGCTACAACAGAGGCGTCAAACATATGTGAAACAACTGCTGTTATTGCTCTTCCTGAAATAATATCTAACTCAGATTCCTGGTAGTATTTTAGGTTCTCCATAAAAGCAAAACCTAGCGCAGCAAAACAAGCATAGAGAATGTAGTCAAATGGTTCGTTAATTTGTTTAGTTAATTTGAGAATGATCAGCCAAGGAAGAAACTTCACCAATTCTTCAACCGCTCCAATTGCCACAACACTATATATGAAATCGCCAATTGCACTCTCATGGAATCGTAAGCCACCATAAATATTTAGCAAATCACTAATTGGATAAACAAAAAAGAGCATCCCACAAGCCAAAAGAAAAGTAGTGATTAGAGGAAGCCATTTTTCCCGTTGAAATATGTCAAACCCCCTAATGTATGACATCCAAAGTAACGTAATGACTAAAGCTGCTAAGAAACCTAGAAAGTTTACCGTACTGGTATAACGTTCTATATAACAGTTCAAATACCAACCCCAATCTCCATTTGTAAAGTAAAATTCGAATCGATCTGGGGTGTACATATACGGAGCGACATGTTTATCGTAGTATAGTGCTGAAAATTCTTCGTTGAAGTAAGACCAGGTTAAATCGATGATTTGTTTAGCCGCTTTTTGGCTGGCACCATTGGCAATTATTTCGGATTTAAAGTAGCCAATCGCATCATTAATTTGAAAGAGTGAACTCTGAAATTCTCCGTAATAAAAGTTAAGGTACGGAGCGTTTCGATTTTGAACTAGATCTAATGATTTAGCAATTTTCGGAAGTTTATTTAGTTGTACGTCAATGGCGTAAATAAAGATAACAGCCCGATCTCTAATTTCTGGATTTGTAGATTGCAAGTCTAGTTCAAGAACATCTCGAATTGGATTTAGCTTTAAAGGTCTACCGTTTTTAGAATGGATGTAATCATAAAGTAAATTTGGATTTCTGTCGCCTGAAAAAATGCCAGCTTCTTGCGATTCACTTCGATCTAGCCCTTCTAAATGCTTCTCTTCATAAAAATAATAGTCTTGAGATTTGTCAATTGGATTATCACCAATAACATAAGTAACGGTAAGGTAAGAGATTCCAATAATTACCAAGACCATTAAAGGCCTTACATTACGTTGAATATATTCGCCAATACTTCTAGGTCTTTTCTTCTGATAATCAAAATATAGCCGGTAAAGAATAACGCCAATAAAGGCTGCATATATTATGTAGCTTAAAAACAATTAGAGGTTAGGAATCTCTTTAGATTTAGGATATTTCACCTGATATTTAAATTGTACCGATTCTGATTGACCTGATTGTAAGGTCATTCGCCATATTAATGAACCTGTTTCTTCATTGTAAATAGCGCCAGAATTTTCCAGCATTGAAACTTCTATCTCTTTTAATTTAGAGATTGGAATTTGATCATGGATGATAATTTCAATTGGAGTGGTTTTACTGTTTCGAACTGTAACTTGAAGGCCTAAAGTTGTTTTTTTCGAGCTTCCAATTGTTGCCGTTTTTCCAAAATCTTTAATTTTCTTACGATCAACAATCACCCCTTTATCCCTTCCTAACGATAATTGCATAGTGTCTTTTGTTATAGAAGCATCCAGATAAGAGCTGCCAACAAAAGTTCCTTCGTAGTATATATTGGCGGTACCGCTTAATAGATTATACTGGTCCCATTGAGTTACTTTGGCAATTAAGAAAGCGTCTTTATCAAATTTAGGAGCGGTGAAATAGGAGTAACTCGCATCTAAAGAATGAGAATTTATTTCAACAGCGTTGGATTGCCCATCGGTTGGAATTGAATACGGTATTTTAATTTTAAACTCAGTACTGACTCCAGTGTTGTTCATAGCAACTGGAAGAGCTACTGGGTTATTTACTTCTTCTGATATATCATCGATTTCGTAAGCTCCATTCATCTGTAAATTTGAATTTCGGTTAGACACAGAATCCGAATAGACTAGCATACTTTTAGTTTGAAAAGTATTTCCTCTATATGGTCTAAATGGAGGATCAAAACTCAATACCCATGGTTTAACCGTTGGTGCAGAGTTACTTACACTTGGATTGCCAGTTGACAAAGTAATATTGACGTTTTCCCAATCATTACCAGTTGTCTGCCATACATTTCCTTTGTAAACAAGATTAACAGGGTCTGCAACGCCTTTTGACCTGATGTCATAAATTGGTGACCATCCCGCATCTGATACGATGTAGCTTAAGAAAATCTTAGCATTCGTTTTTATTTTTGACGAAATCCGTACAACAATATCAGTAGTTGATCTATTAATTTTTGAGTTCAATTGATTTAGTTGTCGTTGCAATCGATAAACAGTTTTTTGAAAATCACTTTGTTCTTCTGAGATGTCTAAGATTTTCATTTCAATTTCCTTAAGTCTAGTTCTGTACAGATTAGCGATCTCGATTAAATCTTCAACATCTACACCTGTCTGAGATCCTCCAACGGATTTATTAGCGAGTAATAAACTTTTCTCCTCTTGATAAACGCTTGCAAATCTCTTTCTTAATTCTAATTTGAACTTTACATCATCCAAAGAATCTTTAATGATTTTCAATTTCGGTGAAATTTCTGCCACTCGCATGTAGTTTCTAGAATTGTTCACAGAAACGATTGTGAAATCTTTGTCTCCGCCAACTTGAATTGAATTTCCGTTTATATTTTTAGCTAGGCCCTCAAATTTAATCAGGTTATTTCCAGCATTCAAAGTTATTGAGGCTTCTCGATGAACTTGGGCGCCACTTAAAAACACCGTAACCTCCTTAATTTTTGATGTCACCACTTTTTCCTTTGTTTGAGCAGTGAATCCTATAGTGATAGTAGAAAGCAATAAGAATATTAAGTACCTCATGTGTCTAAATTTCGTTCTATTACAAATCTAATGGATTAGTTGTTCTTCCCACAAACGATCGTTGAACAACATCCATTGTTTGTTAACACTTATAACTTTGATTTGGTTAGTTTTGTAGAAGAAGAAATCCCTATGGAAAAAAGGCCACTTATACTAGTAACCAATGATGATGGAATTACGGCTCCAGGAATTAAAAATTTAGTGGAAGCAGTAAAAGAATTCGGTGATTTAATTATCGTAGCACCTGACAAACCCCAAAGTGCAATGGGTCATGCAATAACAGTAAACGTGCCTTTATATGTAAATGAAACTGATTACTTTAAAGACCATAGAGCGTACTCTACTACTGGTACTCCAGTTGATTGTGTGAAGTTAGCGATGCATATTTTAAAAGATTTAAAACCTGATTTAGTGGTTAGTGGAATTAATCATGGAAGTAATGCGGCCACAAATGTATTGTACAGTGGAACTATGTCGGCCGCTGTTGAAGGAGCGTTGGGCGAAATTCCTTCTATTGGATTTAGTTTATTAGATTTTGCTCATGAGGCTGATTTTGAAGCGTCCAGGATGATCGTGAAAAAGGTGGTAGCTTCTGCTTTGGAAAATGGAATTCCTAAGGATACCTGTTTGAACGTTAACATTCCAAAATTAAATTCGGATGACATCAAAGGAATTAGAATATGCAGACAGGCTCGAGCTTTCTGGGATGATGGATTTGAAGAACGAACGACACCTTTTGGAAGAAAGTATTATTGGCTCACTGGAGAATTTTCGAATTATGATGGTGGAGAAGATACCGACATGTGGGCGTTGAACAATGGCTATGTCTCTGTTGTGCCAACACAATTCGATATGACGGCCCATCATTCAATATCGGACTTAAACACTTGGAATTTTTAATGTTAAAGAAAAATCATATTGCATGGGGAATGGTGTGGGGACTTTTAGTTCCTTTCCTTGTGATTGCCATAATTTATGGTGTTATGATGACGCGGGATCTAGTACCAACGAATGAGTTCCTTGGTCAGATCATTTTTCTTGGAATCGCTTTTAATTTGATTCCAGCTCGTTATTTTCATCGAAGGAAAATTGAATTAACCTCTAGAGGGGTTATGGCGATAACCATGTTGGAAGTTGTGGCTTGGGCTATTCTATTTGTTATTGAATGAAGTATTATATCATTTCTGGAGAAGCATCGGGAGACCTACACGGTTCCAATTTAATGCGGGAAATTAAAAACCAAGACACTCAGGCCGAATTTAGGTTTTGGGGAGGTGATTTAATGGCGGAGCAGGGTGGTGAGTTAATTAAACATTACCGCGAGTTAGCATTTATGGGCTTTATAGAAGTGCTGATGAATATTCGCACGATTTCTAAAAATCTTAAATTTTGCAAACAAGATGTGCTTGATTATCAGCCAGATGCACTTATTCTAATTGATTATCCAGGGTTTAATTTGAGGATCGCTGAATTTGCAAAGGAGCAGGGAATCGCAGTGCATTATTATATTTCACCTCAAGTCTGGGCATGGAAACAAAGTAGAGTTAAAAAAATCAGAAGAGATGTGGATCGTCTCTATTGCATTTTACCGTTCGAATCTGAATTTTATAAAAAGCATGATTATGAGGTTGAGTTTGTCGGACATCCGTTGATTGATGCTATTGCATTAGATAGTCAAAATGAAAATTTCAGAAAAGACAATAGCTTAACTGAAGAACCAATAATTGCTTTGCTGCCCGGAAGTCGTAAACAAGAAATCACCAAAATGCTTCAGGAAATGGTAAAAATGAAATCCCATTTTTCGACTTACCAATTTGTAATAGCCGGAGCTCCATCTCAGGAATTAAGTTTTTATACTGCATTGGTTGGTGAAGAAGTTAGCATCGTACATAATCAAACATATGATTTGCTTCAACATGCAGAGGCAGCTTTAGTCACTTCTGGCACAGCAACTCTTGAAACTGCATTGTTTAATGTTCCTGAAGTGGTATGTTATAAAGGAAGTTGGATCTCTTATCAGATCGCTAAAAGATTAATTAAAATTGACTATATCTCATTGGTTAATTTAATAATGGACCAAGAAACAGTTACAGAATTAATTCAGGCAGAGTTTAACGAAGCCAGATTACTAGAGGAATTGCTACAGGTTGTTGAAGGAGGATCCAAACGCATGAAAATGTTATCAGATTACGAAATTCTTGCCACTAAACTTGGTGGAGAAGGAGCTTCCAAGAGAACGGCAGAATTAATCGTTGAATCCATCAAACGATAAATCAAGTTTTAATGAATGTGTTATAAAGACGGATTATACGTATTTTGTTGCTGACTTAAAGGAGGATAGTTTTTGAAAATTGCACAGACCATTTTATTCCTAATTTGTACCACTGGTATATGTGCTCAGCAAATTGGCGACTTTCTATCTGTAGAACCTTTGCCTCAAAACAATGATTTTGTTATCCCATCTAGTCACTCATTTCAGAAAATAATTGAACGTGGAGATTCATTAACTCAAGGGGGAACTCTACCGGGAAATAATGATTTCACGGGTTATGTTCCAATTGGCGGCAGCTCTGAAAACGGTTATTTAAGTGTGAATTCTGAACTCACGCCAGGAGGAGTCACTATATTAGATATCAACTTCAATTCGAGTACTAAGCTATGGGAAACATCATTTTCACAGGCTATAGATTTTTCAAGTTATGCGGGTACGACTAGAAATTGTTCAGGTTCGGTAACTCCATGGAACACAATTATTAGTTGTGAGGAAGATACTAATCAGGATGATATTAATGGGGACGGTTATTTCGATTATGGATGGTGTGTTGAAATAGACCCAGTTTCTAAAACGATTATTGACAAGAGATGGGCACTTGGCAATTTTAAACATGAGAATATTATTGTTCATGATAATCTTAGGACGGTTTATGAAGGAGCAGATTCAAATCCTGGTTACTTATTTAAGTTTGTTTCAGACTCCATTGAAGACCTTAGTAGCGGTAAACTATATGTTTATAAAGGTCCAAAAAATGGACCTGGGGGTATATGGATTCAAATTCAAAATACGAGTCAATTAGATAGAAACAATACATTGATTCGTTGTGACAAAGCCGGAGCAACTATTTTTAATGGGATAGAAGACGTTGAAATTGGCCCAGATGGCTGGGTTTATTTTGCAGTTAAAGGAGAAAATCAAGTTTATCGATTTTTAGATTCAGATCCGTTGATCGGATTAACGGTGTTTAAAATGGAAAGTTTTGTAGGTGACGCGACCTATTCGATTTCACATGAAGGAGGTGTTTCGCCAGCTTATTGGGGCCACGGGAACGATAATTTAGCGTTTGATGGAATAGGAAATTTATGGGTATTGCAGGATGGAGGATATAATAACATATGGGTTGTTGCGCCTAACCATACTCAGGCAAGTCCAGAAGTAAGAGTCTTTGGACGTGTGCCTATGGGGTCTGAACCTACAGGAATAACTTTCTCACCTGATTTTCGGTTTTTGTTCATGTCCATCCAGCACCCGTTTTTAACAAATGCGGCAACTTCACAGATTGACGCTGCAGGTCAGTCAGTTGCCTTTGATAAAGACGTTACACTAGTAATTGCTCTGAACGATAATTTGGGGGTTCCTTGGGATGCAGAACCATTTTTAGTTCATCCAAATCCATCCTCTGGGAGATTTACCGTTAATCTAGGTCAGAATTATGAGGAAATAGAAGTAACAGTTGTTGGACTTTCTGGCCAAATAATAAAGCAGCTGAACTTTGTAAATACTGATGAGCTGATAGTTGACTTGACTAATCAGACAGAGGGAATCTATATCTTTAAAATTAAACATTCACCTGACCAAGAACTGCAGTTAAAGGTTTTAAAAGTTAAAAATTGATCTAAACCAATGCTCAACAGAGCATGTTGTTTTACAAAAAGAATTGTAAAAGGCAAGAGACAAATGCATTTCAGGCATTTGATGTTAATAATATAAATCAATCCAAATTTATAAAGGGCATTATACTTGTAGTTTCGCAAGGTGATGAGGTGGATCATTTTCATAGCTGTGATTCTGATAGGAGTTGAAGGGTATAGCCAAAAAATAATTCGGGTGGGGCTTTACTATGTCTCGACCGTCAGAACTGCACAGGTTACATTTGATCAAGGAGTATACCTTTTAAAGGGGGATACGTCTATTTTAGACACTTTAAAATCGGAGTTTCAACTAACAACCTCGGTTCACGGAAAGCAGGTCAAGGCTAAATTAAACGGGAGCGATTTAGGTTATTTTGACACCATAAAATTAGTCCAAATAGGCACAAGGGCAGGCTTTAAAATTAGGTCTTTAACACATGATAGTAAAAACCGACCATATTGGGGCGATCTCGAGTTTTCGATAGGGGAAGGTAAACTGAAAATGGTTAATACCATTGAACTGGAAGAGTATCTGCCTGGAGTAGTTGAATCTGAATCAGGTTCGAGACAAGGAGTGGAGTATTATAAAATTCAGGCTACCATTTCTAGGACGTATGCCCACTCTCATTCTCTTAGACATCTAGAAGAGGGATTCAATGTTTGTGATCATACACACTGTCAAGTTTATCGAAAGAAGTCTATGCGGAATCCGGACATACCTAAGGCGGTTAAGGAATCTGCAGGAATGGTATTGGTAGATAGTGATATTAACTTAATAACAGCTTCTTTCTTTTCTAATTGTGGTGGTCAAACATGTAACTCAGAAGATGTTTGGAGTAGTCGGCTAGATTACCTCAGAAGTATTAAAGATCCATTCTGTAAGTCAATGCCACATCATTATTGGAAGAAAGAAATATCTAAGGATAAGTGGATTCAATACGTTAAAGGGAAAATGCCCTCCTACTTTAAAAACAACAACACGTTTGATGAGAATTTTAAAATTGACTATAGACAAGGGAAACGCAGGATTTATTATAGTAATGCAGGCTTTAGTATTCAGTTGAAGGACATCAGGGCAGACTTTAAACTTCGATCTACCTTTTTTAGCATTACCGAAGAGAATGGCAAGCTATTTTTTAAAGGTAAAGGGTTCGGCCATGGAGTGGGTCTGTGCCAAGAGGGAGCTATGAAAATGTCAAATCTTGGGTATTCTTATCTTGAAATTTTAAAGTTCTACTATTCAGGAATTCACTTGATTCACCTTGATGATTTGGAATTTTTTAGAATGGAATAATTCTGATTAGTAATCGGAAGAAGCACGATCTACATTCCTGCTTATAGATGTTTCTAATACTTCTAAGCCAAGGTTTAATTCGTATTTCACTTTATATTCAACGAGATAACCTTCTACGTCTTTTGTGGTGAATTTATGAATTAGCTTATAACCGGTAAGTTCTGAATTAGACTTAATTGCTTGAATAATTTTTAATCTGAGCGTATTGAAGTCAGACGCATATTGCTTTTGCGAAACTTTCGAGGAAATTCCATTATTCAGTAATTCGTACTTTTCATATTTGAGGGTTTTAATTTTGGCAACCCCAGCTTCAGAAATTGAGGTAATAGAGTCCAAATCGTTAAATAAAATTGATTTATACGTGTTGGTGTCTTCTTGAATCCTAGGCATTATCCAAGCTTCACAATTCTTTTGTGCATCATTTTGGTTTTGCGCAATTCCGAATAATGGTGTGAATAAAAGCAGAATGAATAATCTCATTTTCGTAAGATAGGAAGTATCTTTGATTTATGCGAAAAGGACTTGTGGCAATTTTATTATTAGTATTGGCTGCTTGCGGCACTGATACTACAATGCATTATAACGAAGATGGTTCCATTGATGCGGAGGGGCAATTAATTGATGGAAAGAAAAATGGTCAATGGACTTTTTATGATGAGAATGGAGTAAAAGAAGAAGTTAGCAATTGGACCAATGATTTAGTTAATGGTATTTCCACGACATACTATGATAACGGTGAGCCGAAGTCGGAGGCTTTATGGGAAAATGGAATACTTAATGGAGATCAAACTATATGGAGTGATTCTGGAGTAGTTATTCAAGAGGTTAAGTGGGTTAACGATGTAAGAGAAGGCATTTTTAAAGAATATTATGAAGATGGGTCCCCATCAGCTGTTGGCAATTTTAACAATGAT
>JBLIOB010000072.1:0-16789 GCA_047639575.1 Parvicellaceae bacterium | reverse complement strand
TACCACCCATTTAACGTTGCTCCGTCCAAAATTCAATCTCCGATTACACCGTTCAAGCCTAAAGCTTTAAGTGAATCAGGTATCGAGAAAACAATTGCTCATTTTGTAAGATGCGCCTCATTAGCTCAAAGTGCTGATTATGATGGAGTGGAAATAATGGGTTCTGAAGGTTATTTAATTAATCAGTTTATAGCTAAAAGAACAAACCATAGAACAGATAGCTGGGGAGGCGATTATGAAAATCGAATCAAGTTTCCTTTAGAAATTGTTAGAAGAGTTCGAAAAGAGGTTGGTACAGATTTTATTATCATCTATCGATTATCCATGATCGATCTAGTTGAAGGTGGAAGTACTTGGGAGGAAGTAGTTCAATTAGCAAAAGAGCTAGAGAAAGCAGGAGTAACAATCATTAATACTGGAATCGGATGGCACGAAGCCAGAATTCCAACAATAGCAACCATGGTTCCTCGAGGTGCATTTAGTTGGGTGACTAAAAAAATGATGGGTGAAATAAATATCCCTTTGGTCACTACTAACCGTATTAATACGCCAGAAATTGCAGAACAAATTTTAGCGGATGGTCATGCGGATATGGTATCCATGGCAAGGCCTCTTTTGGCGGATGAAGAATTCGTTAAAAAGGCAGAAGAAGGCAGGGCAGATGAAATCAATACATGTATTGGATGTAATCAAGCATGTTTAGATCATATTTTCAAAAATAAGCAAGCTTCTTGTCTGGTAAATCCTAGAGCTGGATACGAAACCGAGTTACATTACCATAAGGTCGAGATTAAAAAGACAGTTGCCGTTGTTGGTGCTGGTCCTGCAGGGATGGCTGCAGCAACAGTTGCCGCAGAAAGAGGGCACGAGGTCACCTTATTTGAAAAAGATGATAAAATTGGCGGTCAATTTAATGTTGCCAAAAAAGTTCCTGGAAAAGAAGAATTTAATGAAACGCTTCGATACTTTGCGAAGCAAATGGAACTTCATAACGTAAACCTAAAGTTAAATACTGCTGCCTCAATTGAAGATTTGAAAAGCTTTGATGAGGTCATAATAGCAACTGGGATTACTCCGAGAAAACCTGCAATTCCTGGAATAGATCATGAAAAGGTGTTGGGATATTTAGATGTTCTGAAGCATGAGAAACCAGTTGGTAAAAAGGTGGCAATAATTGGAGCTGGTGGTATTGGTTTTGATGTTGCGGAGTATTTAGTTCATGAAGGTGCATCTTCTTCGCTGAGTATTTCTGAATTCATGAAAGAATGGGGTGTTGATATGAACAATGAAGTTCGTGGAGGTATCGAAGGTATAAAACCTGATTTTCCTGCTTCCCCCAGAGAAGTGTATTTATTGCAAAGAAAGAAAGGTAAACTCGGAGCAAAATTGGGCAAAACAACTGGCTGGATTCATCGGGCAAACTTGACTAAGAAGAAAGTGACGATGTTAAGTTCTGTTACTTATGATAAGATTGATGACCTGGGGCTTCATATAACAGTGAATGGGAACTCTCAAATATTGGATGTTGACAACGTTGTTATTTGCGCTGGTCAATTGTCATTGAATCAGTTATTCGAACCATTAAAAGAAGCAGGCGTTAACGTACATTTAATAGGAGGTGCGGATTTGGCTACTGAACTAGATGCTAAACGAGCAATAGATCAAGGTTCAAGGTTAGCAGCGGAAATTTAATTATGAAATACGAAGGAAATATTAGAAAAATGAGGACTGAACTTAAAGATGAAGTTCATTATTCATTGCCGTTATATGATATTCTAGCACCAGACTCAATGGTTGAAATGACTGGCTTGGTTGGACAAACAATTAAAATTGAATTTCAAAACCAAATCAATTGTGTTGTATCCGGGAAGAAAATTAACAAAACGTTTGGAGACGGAATGAGCTACGAAGCTTTTATGTCTTCCCCAATGGCGGTGCCAAGCATTATCCGTCCAGAATTAAGTAGAATTCATGAAGGAATTGCTCTTCGTGACGAAGAGTGGGAACGAAAACATCATCTTCAGCCGCATATTGTTTATTTATCCAAGACCAGCGGAGTTAAAGTTGGAGTAACGAGAGACACGCAGGTGCCCACTCGATGGATAGATCAAGGAGCGGTGGAAGCTATTATTCTTGCTGAGGTTCCTTATCGGCAATTAGCGGGGTTGATAGAGGTGGAATTAAAAGCTCACATGTCTGATAAAACAAATTGGAGGAACATGCTTAAAAACTTGAATTCGGATGAGGATATGCTCGAAAAAAAGGATGAGGCCATAGCGCTTTTACCAGAAGAGTATTATGATTTTATTTCAGATAATGATGAGGTAACTCACATTAACTATCCAGTAATCGGATATCCAGACAAGGTTAAAAGCATGAAATTGGATAAAGTTCCAACTATTGAGAAAAAGTTAAATGGAATAAAAGGGCAGTATTTGATTTTTGATGACGAGACCGTGATGAACATAAGAAGCCATGCGGGGTATAGAATTTCTATTGAATACTAGCGTATAATCTTTCTACTTCCTTTTGGACGAATACAGCATATTCTTCTGTTGATTTTTCCAAATGATCCTGAGGCGAAATTGGTTCACCATAAATGATATTCACCCGGCCTCCTCTTACTTTTAAACTTTTCAGCGGCCAATGTTTTCCAGTGTCTTTAATTGCCACTGGGATTATGTCTAAATCGCTTTCTTTTGAAATGAAAAATGCTCCTCTTTTGAATTTTCCAATTTTACCTACTTCGCTTCTGGAGCCTTCTGCAAAAGTGACAATGTTTTTTTTCTGATTTTTAGCTTTGTCTCCTGCCATTCGCATGCTTTCTAACGCGCCTTTTCTTTGAGATCGGTCAATATATATCATCCCTGTTGCTTTAATGCCCCATCCTACAATTGGCATTTTTTTAAGTTCATGCTTTGCAATGAAATACATGAAAGTTGGTGATGAAACGAAAAGCACAATTATATCTAATAAAGATTGGTGATTACTGACGAAAATGAAGTTTCGATCTTTTGAAACGTTTTCAGTTCCACGTACTTTAAGCAAGATTCCAGAGAAAAATAACAGGCCTGGCCCCCATAAGTACTTAGCAAGGAATACAACCGTATACTCACTAAACGTAACAATTCTGAAAATGAACGAAATCACAAAACATATGATCGTCCATAGTACACAGAAAACTATTATAAAGGGCCTAAGAATTATCCAAATCACGAATGCAAAAATGAAAAAAATAATTTAACTACAATAGGATTAAAGCTAAAGTGTAAACTTTAGTGTGTAATTTTCGCTTCTGAATGATGCTATATACAGTCCTTTTGGGAAATTAACCGATCGCGTTGAAATTCCGTTAACAATTTGATTACTAAGTATTAACTCGCCAACCAGATTGTAAATTTCTAATGTCATATCTTCGTTTTTAAAGTTGTTAATAGTCATAACATTTCCATTTACAAACGCGCTTACTTTTGGAGTGTAAAGCTCCATAATTGCTGCAGTAGGTCCCCAAATACTTTCAATCCAAGTTGGATCATCTATGAATGGGTTTCTATTCCCTTGAATCCAATAAATTGCATTGTTCCGAGCCGTTTCTTTGGCACTAACAGGATCTGCCAATGACCAAGAAAGAAGTAGGTTTTCTGCCCATGAAGATAAATTGTCACTTGTGAACATGTCACTAGACCATCCGCTGATACTTCCTTTGTATCGAGTCATCATATAAAAATAGGTTCTAGCAAAATCTCCTTTGTACTCATCGATTGGTTCAAAAACGGTTCCAGAATATCCTGGGAAATTACTTGGTCCAACCTTACTTCCGTTGCTTGTAGTACTTGTTGCACTTCCTACTTCACCAAAAGGAAAACTACCGCGTTGACCATTTACGAATCCATCCGTAGGATATATGTGAAATAAATCAGAATACATTGGAGAAGCACTGCCAAACCAACTTTGAGGGACTGAATGTTCTCGATTGTAGCAATCTCCTTCAGCACTATAAGAACCACATTGGTCTGTTCCAAAAGCATACGTATAACTAGGCGTTCCCGATGGAACATCTGAATACATATCCCAAACTAATCCCGAATTATTGTCTGTAGAGGAGAAATGAGTCCATAAGTCACTATAGCTATATACCGTATGCGCATCAATAATTCCTTTTAAAGAAGTCCGTAATGTTTCGCCCGTTTTCCCTGCGGCTAAATCATAGTAACCCGGTGGGATCTGAGCAAATCCACAAAAAGACAGGCCGAATACGACTAAGAACAAAGAGTATTTCATAAGTAGGAATAAAGGTAGACCAACAAAGTACGTAATTCGATTAAAACAGATTGTCAGATTGTTGGTCAATGTGAAAACAGCTTCGATTTCGGTCAAATTTTGAAATGAATGGTATGGATTTATTACTTTAACACAGTGAAGCGCCATTTTGCATATCTAATTTTAGTCCTGTTCCTTCCTTTGTCCATGTTGGCTAGCATCGACACCTTATTAATTCACGAGGATATATTAAAAGCAGAAGTAGAGATTGAAACAAATTTCTACGTTGCTTATAACATGTCAAGTAGAACCTACGCCCAATCTTTAGAAATCAACTATGATAATGGAATCATTAGAAGTTTAGACGTGATGGGGGCTGCTAAAGATTATTTGGGGGATTATGCGGAAGCACAAAGGTTGAATTATGAGATGCTTAGAATCTATGAACTAAAAGGGGACGAAAATGGTGTAGCCGGAATGAACATCAACATTGGTGTAATTCATTATTACCAGTCAAATTATATACAAGCGCTTGAAGTTACTAGATCAGCCAAGAAATACTATCAATCAATCAATGATAGTGGTGGTGTGTCAATTTGCCATAATAATATTGCTAATTGCTATGCAGATAAAATCGAATATGATAGTGCTTTAGTATATTACTTCAAGGCATTGGCGATAGATAAAGCCCAAAACGTAATTGACGGGCAAAGTCTTTTAATGGGGAATATTGGCGAAACTTATTTAGAACAAGAAAAATATGATTTAGCAACATCTTATTTGGATTCAGCATTATCTCTAGCCTTTAAGGCTCAGGATGAATGGCAGCAGTCCAATATTTATTGTGCATTAGGCGACCTCAACAGTAGGCTTGAGGCTTATGATGCAGCGAACAGATACTTTAACCAATCGTTAAAGATCTTGACAAGGATCAATGCAGCAGCTGAACTTGAAGAGTTGTATGAGTTAATGGCAGATGTCTATGAAAAGCAGGGTGATCCAGTAATGGCTTTGAAAATGCTCAAACTAAATTTAGCAATTTCAGACAGTCTTTATTCGGCAGAAAACTCAAACAAAATTGCCGAAATGGAAGTTTTGCATGGTATTCAAGTGTTTGAAGATCAGCTTAAGGAAAAAAAATTAGAAAGCCAGCAGCGGACATTTATGTTTGTGATTCTAGGGGTGGTGCTCGCAGCGGTCTTGGTTTTTCTAATTCTGGTTTTGAGAAATTCAAAGAACAGAAAACGCACGAATCAAGCACTGAAACAGGTAAATAAGCATGTCGAAGAAAAGAACCGAGAAATAACAGATAGCATTAATTACGCAAAACGATTGCAGCAAGCAATTCTTCCATCGATGGATCAATTCAAACGTAATTTGGAAGATAGTTTCGTATTGTTTAAACCGAAGGATGTGGTTTCTGGAGACTTTTATTGGATGGAAGTTATTGATGATCAAATACTCTTCGCAGTTGGCGATTGCACAGGTCACGGAGTTCCTGGTGCTCTAGTTTCGGTTGTATGTAGCAATGCACTAAACTCAGCAACTAAAGAATTTAGACTAACTGACCCGGCAGAAATATTAGAAAAGACGAAAGATCTTGTTATAAAAACATTTGAAAGATCTGGTAAGAATGTAAGAGATGGTATGGATGTATCTCTTTGCTCCTATAATCCAAAAGCCAAAACCCTGAAATGGGCTGGCGCGAATAACCCGATTTGGATTGTTTCTGATAAAGAATTCAAAGAAGCAGATCGAGTTACTATTGACGAAGGAAATGCTCTCATTTTAAATGATGTCAAAGCAAGCAGACAACCAATTGGGATGTACGACTCTTTCGAGCCATTTAGACAATGGGAATTCCAGCTTAAAACTGGTGACCTCGTTTACCTTTTGTCGGATGGGTTTGTTGATCAATTTGGTGGAGAGAGGTCTAAAAAATACAAAGCATTGAAGTTGAAGAAGTTTTTAATGAAAATTTCCAAAGAACGAATGAATCGCCAGCGCGAGATGCTTACGACAGAGTTTGATATATGGAGAGGTGATTTGGAACAGATCGATGATGTCTGTATTCTGGGATTACGAATCTGACGGCTTAATTCTTGGGCAAAAAAAAGCCCCGTCTAAAAATGAATTTAAACGGGACTTAGTAACGTTTTGTAATGTTATCTAACTACAATCTTCTTAGTAATTTGAGATTCACCTGAACTAATGTTTACCATGTAAACTCCAGATCTTAGGTTGTTAGCATTTAAATTAATTGTGTTGTTTCCAGTTTTAATCAACTGATTTCTAGAAATAACTGTTTTTCCTAATATGTCTTTAATAGAGATCTCTGTATTAAAGTTTGCATTGGAAGATAGTTGGATCGTCATTTGATCAGAAACTGGATTCGGATAAATATTTACCGAAACATTTTCGCTTAACTCAGCAGTGCTTAAAATTGAAAGTAAATCTTGACTGTAAACAACTGTTTGTGAATTTCCTAATGCATTCAGATTTGTATGAATAAACACTGGGAAATTTTGTGATCCAGGTTGATAATAGTAATACTGAACTCTATCTACATCAACAGTTCCAAAAATTCCTAAATCTGCCTCAGAGTCTTCAGTTACTTTTACTCTTAGAACATTCGTATAGGTATTAGTACCTAAAAGCAATGTTCCATGTCCGTCTGCTACTGCAATGACTAATCCAGAAAAACCTCCAGAAACTGGTGTAGGCCCTACAATGTCAAGAGTTCCTGCTAACGAATCAGAAAATGTATTTCCAAAAGTAAAAGGGTATTGCATAACCTTCGCTTCGTCTCCACTCATCACAATAAGTGCATCACCAATGCTTGGCTCAGAAAATGTATAACCTTGCGCAAAAATACTGTCAACCACTTGGTTTTGGTAAATCATAAAGTTTCCTTGAAGTTCATCAGCTTTTACGCTAGTTGGAAAATCAGCCGCGTTCGCAGCAGTTGTTGCATCCAATATATTATTGTCAACAGTTGTGGCGTATCCTTGTAAAGTGGAATAATCCCAAGTTACGCCTGCTCCAACTACAGCATCTAAATTCGATGCATTCGAATCAGCAACATAAAAAGTATGCACGGATGCTATTGGATTGATATTGCTAGATGTCAAGGTAGGGACTTGAGCGAATAACGCAAAAGAACTTGAAAGTAAGCAAATTGATAGTATAGATTTTTTCATATGTTTTTTGTTAGTATACCTAAAGAAACTAAAAAATAGAGGATTAGGAGGACTTAATTAAACTAACGGATGCATTTTAGTTGTGAACGGTCGTATTTAGGGTTATATATTTTAACTAAGACTCTTTAAATATTAGTTGGGTTCCAGAGACGTCAAGTGAGTAAATGTCAATACTTGCATTAATCTGTCCCATTTGCGAAAAGGTTAGTATCAGAATTATAATGAATGCAAGGGGCATCAAAACTAGATTTGCGTAGCTAAAATTTACCGTTTGCATGTTTGATGCGGGATTTAGGAAAATCGCAATTAGCGCAAAAAACAAAGTCATTATTGGTATGACGTACATCATGTAAATATCTCGTTCTATATCTTGTTGAAAGTTAACTCGGTCATTTCCAGTTATAAATGATATCGGAGCATTAAAAATAGGCGAACGCCCAACCTGCAGCGTGCCGCCTTCTTCAAGAACCAGATAATGTACGTTGTGCATTAGCAGTACGGAAGTCTTAGCTTCATTTAAAAACACCTGATGGAATGTAGCTGGAAATGCCCAGCCGTCAGGGGTGACTAAGTCAATGGTTTCAGCTTGGGCTCCAAATGTTTCATTTGTTTCGAAAACAGGGGTTAGTAATCCGTCAACTAACTGTGTAATGGAAAGCAGAGCAACAAGAATAGCTATTAATTTAATTGCCTTCCCTACTGGACCTAAGAATAATTTAGCTTTATTATTTACGTTCTTAATTCGTTGCTCTTCAATTTTTTGTTTACGCTCTTTTGCCAACTGTAAACGTTCTATTCTTTCTTGTTTTGTGAATTTTTCTTTAGGCATTAAATGAGGTCAGATTAGGTTAAATAGTGGTAAGGAAGATAGGCAAATGATTGCAAGTATGAGATTCTATTTATGGTAGTACTTTAATCTGTTGTTTAAACTTAAATTTTTCAATTTGATAATTTGATTGAAATGATATGTTTACCGCATGAATCCTTTGTTTTTATTGCTGTTTATGGAGTTGTTTAAGGTTAGAATTGAAATGCAATACCGACTCTTGTTTTTTTTACCCGCAGAATGACGTAACTTATATTTTGAACGAATTATAACCACGTCAAATTTTCACATTCTAACATAAAAACGATGAAAAAATCTTTACTAATTATCACTGGTGCAGTGCTTTATACGGGGTCGTTGTTTGCGCAGCTGCCTTCTATTACAGCAACTAATCAGATTCCAGCAGTTGGAGACACGCTTAATTACGACAATGCGAATTCATTTGGATTTGATCCAGATGGTGGAGGCGGAGTAACCAATGTTGATTGGGATTTTCAGTCGATTAGCACTGCGAGTAGCTTTTCTGCTTGGTACGAAGATCCTTCAGGAACTGTTGAGGCGGCAAATTTCCCAACTGCCACAGTAGCTTTAACCAGTGCCGCTACTCCTGGTGGATATGAATACTTTTCTACAACAGCAAGCACAATATCTAGACTAGGGTATACAGATCCTGCCAACGCTTCTATCTATTATACACCAGGGTGGGAGAGATACATATTCCCGATTGATCCAGGAGTAAGTAACGCTCAAACTTATACAGGAGATATGACTTCTTTAGGTGCAGGTGAAGATTCTGTAACAATTGATAATGGAAATTATCAAGCTGTTGGAGATTCCTACGGTACTTTGAAATTACCTGCTCAAGTTTTTGGAGGACCGCCAGAAATATTTGAAGATGTAATACGGGTACATGTTATTGAGTCTTTTCAAATTAAAGCTTGGATTCTTGGAACTCCGGCTTTAATTGTAAATGTGAATGATGATTACTATTTCTATTTTGATGAAGAAACGAAAGAACCAGTGTTGATTTATGGAACCACTACTGATGATGCGGGTGGAACCCCACAAACAGTTTTGAGATATCAGCCGATTCCAGGAACAGGTGTGGCTAGTTCAGTTCAAGAAGCTGATTTGATCAACATGTCAGTATTCCCGAATCCAGTAAATGATATATTAACAGTTAATATGTCTAATCTAAAGGATGATGCTACTTTGACCATTACTAATATGCTTGGTGCAATTGTTTCAACGGAAGTAATAAACTCTGGTGCAACTCAGCAACAAGTTAATGTTAGCCAACTTGGTGCAGGTGTATACAATATCAATATTGTAAATGAACTTGTTTCATCTACAAAAAAGATTGTGATTAGATAAAGAGTCTATCACTACTTACAAAGATTACGGCCTTTTCATTATGAAGAGGCCGTTTTCGGTTATAACGGTTTTATTATTGGAAACAAATGATAATGGTTGGGTTGAGAAGCTAGGAATATGGAATAAACTTCTAACGCAATTAATAATTGTCAGAAAGCATGGTCAGTGTATTGTGATCAATTTGTAAATTGCGTTAGCAAAACTTGATTAGGGTACATTTTTCAAATGATCAAGATCAAGTTGAATAATTTCAAATAGAGAAATTTCAGATTCACTATTTGAACGAATAAAACAATCACAATGAAGAATTGGCTAGGAGCGGCCTTCTTAATTATTTTTTCGTTAACTGCTTTTGGGCAAGAGAAGTTTACGGTAAGTGGGTATGTTAAAGATGGGAAAACGGGTGAGATGCTCGTTGGTGCTGACGTGTATATTAAAGAGCTGCTAAAGGGTCAGTCCACTAATAATTATGGATTTTATTCAATAACTGTTCCTGCAGGGAAATATACGCTCGTTGCTCAATATTTTGGTTTTACAGATTTCACAAAGCTTGTTGACTTAAAAGATGATGTTCGAATAAACATTGAGCTTGGTTTTTTCCTAGATACATTGGATGAGGTGTTGATTGAATCTGAGCGTAAAGACGAAAACACGAATGGTACGCAAATGGGCACCATCGAATTGGATATGACTCAAATTAAAACGTTGCCAGCTTTTATGGGCGAAGTTGATATTTTGAAAAGTGTTCAAATGCTACCGGGAGTATCTTCCGCTGGTGAAGGTAATACGGGATTCTATGTAAGAGGAGGGGGGCCAGACCAAAACTTAATATTACTTGATGAGGCTACAGTTTATAACGCTTCTCACTTATTCGGATTCTTCTCTGTTTTTAACGCTGACGCGATTAAAAAGGTAACCATGATTAAGGGAGGTATGCCAGCCAACTATGGAGGTCGCCTTGCTTCGGTCCTTGATATTACGATGAATGATGGAAATTACAAAGAGTATAGTGCAAATGGAGGCATCGGTTTAATTGCATCAAGATTAACAGTTGAAGGCCCAATTAAAAAAGACACTTCATCTTTTATTGTTTCAGGTAGAAGAACATACATTGATGTCATAAGTAAGCCCTTTATCAAACCTACTGCGGCAGCTGCCGGATCAGGTTATTTCTTTTATGATTTAACGGCCAAAGCAAATTGGAGAATATCAGATAACGATCGATTGTATCTTTCAGGATATTTTGGGCGTGACGTTTTTACCTTCGCAAATTCCAATTTAGGACTAAATTTTAAAGTTCCTTGGGGAAACGCTACTGCTTCATTAAGGTGGAACCACCTATTTAACGATAAGCTTTTTCTGAACACCACAGCTATTTTTAGCGACTATAACTTTGCGTTTGAGGCAGAACAGAGTCAGTTTAAATTTAAATTGAGTTCAGGAATTAGAGATTACAATTTGAAAACTGATTTTTCGTGGTTTCCTATGTCGAATCATAAAGTGAAATTTGGACTGAATTATATCTTTCATACGTTTATACCTAGTTCAGTGACAGCTAGTTCAGGAGATCAGGAATTCGGAAGTCCAGATGTAACGAAAATTCTGGCTAACGAGGCAGCCGCTTATGTACTGGATGAGTTTGAAATAGGATCAAAAATTAAGGTGAATATTGGAGCGAGATTTTCACTCTTCCAACAGTTTGGCCCTTTCACGAGATATTATAAAAATGAAACCACCGCCCTAGTAGATAGTACCAGAACATGGGGGAAAAGAGAATCAATTGTCGTTTATCCTGGATTTGAACCTCGATTTGCAGCTCGTTATTTGTTGAGAGATAAATCATCCTTTAAGTTGGGTATTACCCATAACTATCAATACGTTCATTTGGCTTCAATTTCTGCAATTTCTTTACCTACAGATTTATGGTTCCCTAGCTCAGAACTGGTAAAGCCACAAATCGGCACGCAATACAGTCTCGGCTACTTTAAAAACTTCAAGGACAATACGTATGAAGCTTCTGTTGAATTATACTACAAGAGTTTAAAGAACTTGATAGAATATAAGGAGAATTCACAGCCCGATGATAATGTAGAAGACAATGTGGATAATCAATTAACTTTTGGAACTGGATACTCATATGGTGCTGAGTTTTTCGTGAAAAGAAGGTTTGGAGATTGGACCGGTTGGATCGGTTATACTTGGTCTAAAACGATGAGAAAATTTGATGAAATTGATAATGGAGCAGAGTTCCCAGCTAAGTATGACCGAAGACATGATTTGTCAATTGTATTCAGCTATGATTTAAATAAACGAGTAAATATTGCCGCTTCATTCGTTTATGCAACAGGTAACGCGATTACTTTACCATACAGCAGATACTTTGACTTTACAGAAAGCATTTTAGTAACTCAATGGGGACCAAGAAACGGAGATCGAATGCCTGCATATCACAGAATGGATTTATCCTGCACTGTAAAAGGTAAACATGAGAAAAAGTTTATTGACCCAGAAACTGGAGAGGAAAAAACAAAACCTAGAAAAATAAAATCTAGCTGGAATTTTTCCGTTTACAACGTGTACAATAGAGCGAATCCATATTTTATATACTTCAGTAATGAGGGCGATTTAAATGCTGGAAATCTGGATGTTGGTGCTTTTCAAGTATCTTTATTTCCTATTCTTCCAGCAGTAACTTGGAATTTCGAATTTTAATGAAAAGAATATATTTAGGCATCCTCCCCATTTTAGTGCTCTTTTCTTGCGAAAAAGAGGTGCAAATCGACTTGCCAGATATTCCGGTTCAATTGGTGGTAGAAGGAATAGTCGAACAAGATCGACCTCCTCTTATTATCTTAACTAAAACGCAAGGATACTTCGATCCAGTTGACGTTAATACAGTAGATGGTTTGTTCGTTTCAGGAGCCATGGTAACTATTAACGATGGAACAATTGACTATCCACTTACCGAAATCTGTACGAGTTCCATTCCTGATTCATTGTTAAGTCAAGTTGCGTCAGCAGTGGGTATTTCTGAAGCAGATCTGCAAGCATTTAATTATTGTATTTACACTTCTTTCGATGCTTCTGCGGTTGGAGTGATAGGTAAGACCTATGATTTAACAATACAATCTGGTGGCGAGACTTTGACGGCAACAACTAAAATTCCAGAACCAGTTTATTTTGATTCAATTTGGTATGAACTCGGTACGGGCCAAGATTCATTGGGTTTTGTATGGGTAGAGATGGATGATCCAGATACAATTGGAAATAGCTATAAATGGTTTGCTCAACGAATAAATCATTACACATATGGACCTGAAGTAGGGAATATAAAGGATGCTCAAATGATTGCACCATTAGGATCTATTTTTGACGATAAATTTTTCAATGGACAGAAGTTTGAGTTTGCTTATAATCGAGGAGAATTGGGCAATTATGAAGGGCAGGATGATGAAGGGCCAGAGGAACGATATTTTAAGAATGGTGATACGGTGGTGGTGAAATTCGTTTCTATAGATCGTCCAAACTTCTTTTATTTCCGTGCTATGGAAGATCAATGGGCCACCAATGGCAGTCCATTTGCTTCTCCTGGAAACTTGCCAACTAACATTACTGGTGGCTTAGGCATATTCACAGGATATGGTGCTGCTTTGGATACAGTCATTTGTGTCCCCTAAAATAAATCCGGAAAAAATTGTTTTAGGAATCTAATGTTGGTCTTTCAGTTTACATTTATTAAGCACTTATTTTATCTACTTTTGAACCCAATACAACGGGAGTTGTTTTCCGTTATGAAATCAAGAAATTGTTTTGAAGATGAGTGAAGAAATTGAAATGTTGGATTGCCTAATAATTGGTTCAGGTCCTGCAGGATATACTGCGGCAATTTATGCTGCAAGAGCGAGTATGAATCCAGTTATGTACATGGGGATGCAACCTGGTGGACAGTTAACTACCACAAATGAAGTTGAAAACTTCCCCGGGTACCCACAAGGAATTACAGGACCAGCAATGATGGCTGAGCTCCAAACACAAGCAGAGAGATTTGATACTGACGTTCGTCACGGTTGGGTTTCTAAAGTTGATTTTTCTGGGCCCATACATAAAGTTTGGGTTGATGGGAAAAAAGAAATTCACGCTAAAACCATAATAATAGCTACTGGAGCAGAAGCTAAGTACCTTGGCTTAGAATCAGAGCAGAAATATTTAAAACTAGGCGGAGGTGTTTCGGCATGCGCAGTTTGTGATGGTTTCTTTTATAAAGGACATGAGGTAATCGTGGTTGGGGCAGGTGATTCGGCTTGTGAAGAAGCGCATTATCTTTCTAAGATATGCACCAAAGTTACGATGCTTGTTAGACGTGATGAATTCAGGGCCTCTCACATTATGGAAGATCGTGTTAGAGCTACACCTAATATTGAAATATTAACAAGTACAGATACGTTAGAGGTTCTTGGAGATGGAAGCGTAGTAACAGGAGTAAAAGCCAAAAACAATGTTACTGGTGAGGAAATCGAAATTCCAGCTACTGGATTTTTTGTTGCAATTGGTCATACTCCGAATACGGAGGTTTTTAAACCTTACATTAATCTTGACGAAACTGGATACATTATTAATGAAGTGCCCGGAACTTCAAAAACGAATGTTCCAGGGGTATTTGTTTCAGGAGATGCTGCAGATAAAGATTATCGTCAGGCGGTAACTGCCGCAGGTACAGGTTGTATGGCAGCACTAGATGCAGAGAGATACTTGTCTGATTTAGGTCACGCACATTAATATAAAATTATTTAGGAGCCCTTTAGCATACAAATGTTGAAGGGCTTTTTTGTGGCGTAAAGTTTCGTGAAATATAATTCTGAATCCAATTGGGAGAGAAGTATTAGCTTTATTTCTAGCTAAGTTAATTGTTGGGGTGTCGTTTTTTCGACACCGTTATTGAACAACTAGTTTGAATGCAAACGTATCGTTAATAATGAAATATATACCAGCTTCTAGATTTCTAATATCAAGAGAGTACGCATTTTTCATGGAGATTATTTCACGTCCATTAATATCGACTAGTTTGCCAGTGAAACTTGGTTCGAAAAGTACCAACTCTGAAGCTGGATTAGGGAATATATTATATATGGCCTCATTATGTTCCATCACATGCAATATTGGGTCGCAGCTGATTAAGCCATTGTTGAAAGGGAACTCGGTTATAAAAGTTTTGTTTTGATAATAGCAAAGAATCTTTGGACTTGCACTTGATATTTCAGCTCCGTTCATTAATCCTTTTGCGGAACCATAGCCTTCTATCCAAAGGTCGTAACCCCCAAATCCTACATTATCGGTTAAGTGAAAAAAATCTCTGTTTGAACCTGCAAAAAATTCAGTTGTCACCGAATCTATTGTCCATGAGTAAGAATAGTTGCTTTGCTCAGAATAAAATTGGAAAGTATCACCTGTAACTAAGTTAAAATCACAAGCGATGAATGTGGTGTCTCGGGCAAATGAATGCAACCAAATCCTTTTCGAAGTGTCTTCTCTAATGGCCCAACGATTGATGAAAGGCATAGGGATAGAGTCAGAAATAATTAGGTACTCATTCCCATCCATCATCGTATCCTTTTCACTTACGATATAATGGTAGGTAGTACTGAGGCCACCTGACCATGACTGAAACCAAGTATGGTTGATAGTTGGATCTGTATTTAATGTGTCATGCTGGCCGAAAGAATTTGAAGCGCCTGCAGACAGCAGAAGAAAAGTAAATATGATTTGTGAATATTTTTTAGTCATAAACTGCAATGCACCCCAACGTTTGGAATAAAGATAGTGCTCTTGAGCCAGTAATGATGAGTATTGTTACATTGCTTACACTTAACCCGTTCTTGCTCTTTTTGTGCATTAAAATGAGCCTTACAGGCTTTTTCCCTTGGAAACTCTTCCATAAACTTTAGTATTTTCATCTTGTCTTTTTCTGCAAAACTAGAATTGAACTCCTTAATATGTTTACATTCTGGTATTTTATGAGGGAATCAGTAAAAAAATAAAAAAGCACCCTTGACAACAAAAAACATAACTCATTAAATCCTGGTTTTATTCCAAAGGTTAAACGCATTTAGATTCACTTATTAAGACAGTACTGAGGGTGGCGCTTCAAAATATGGATTGATTAAACATTTCATATAAATTTAAATGATGCTCCGCTAGCTTACCACTAAACTATGTCAATGTACATGCAACAAGGGTTCTGTTGAATATATTCAGTCCGAAGTATCTACGGTTTAGCTTATAACAAAATTCATCTAAATAATGTTGAAGAAAAGCTGGATTAATCCCATGGAATATACCTTGTAGTACTTTCTTTGCATTTCCTATAGCGGTGTGGACCCAAGGTAATTTGATATGAGCTTGGTTTACTGGGATTTTTTGGGTAATTAACTTTTCAAAGTCCTTCTCTAAGGCTTTGTAAGTTTTATAGCCATCGCTTATCACGGTTGTATTTTTCTCAATATGTCGGGAGATAACACCTTTGGCTGTCTGAGCATCAAAAGATTGAATCACAACCATCTTAAAGTATTTACACGCCCTAGATGGTCGGTTCTTCTTTGTTTTTTCCACCAGCTCACTTTCAGCAAATTCCATTGCCATGGTTTGCTTCTGGCTCCCTCTCCCTCTTTTCCTGGGTTCGTCTTTCTGATCTTCTGGTGCCACTGTTTCAAAAAAACCTTCATCAACCTCAATTGTTTCTTTGAGCAAATAGCGGTTGTCGCGTTTACCCATAGCTGAACGAATTTTGTGCATCATCGCCCAGATTGGTTCATATCTTTTATGCCCTAATTGCCGCTGAATCTCGCATGTAGAACAACTTTTCTTGGTCGAACTCATTAAATGCATTGCGATAAACCATTATTGTTCCACTCCTTAAACTTGTTCGAAACCGACAACATTTACATTGGTACATCGATTTACTCTTTAACCAATAATGTTCATTGCTTCCACAACTCTTGCAGATTGCGCCTGCCTTGTCTCTAACTGGTTTAAATTTTAACCGACAAGACTCTTCATCCTGATAAGCTTTCATCAATTGTATGATGTTCATCTAATTTGTTTTTATACAAATAAACAACCCCATTACCTAAAC
>JBLIOB010000071.1:0-16932 GCA_047639575.1 Parvicellaceae bacterium | reverse complement strand
TGGTCAACGTATATTAATGGTATAGTATCAGATCCAAGGTAAGCATAGTTTAAAATTTCTGTGCAAATCTGATGGGAATGAGGGAATGAACTATATATGGACAGATCCACAGGTAAAGAAACTTGTTCTGTAGCCATCGTCTTAATTTGCTCAGGTAAAAACCAAAAATCTGTCCCCCAATATTGAAGCACTGTTGAGCTAACCACATCTCTTATACCTGTTTCACCCGGAGGGTATAAGAAAAGTCTAATTTGAGCTGTGATGGGCTGGCCCCCGGTTCCTTGAGGAGTGTGGATTTGAAGAACTAAATCACCATTCTGAGGAATTTTAATTCCCAGTTTTAATTCAGTAGAATTAGGGAATAATAGTGGGTTCGTGCCAGGAACATAAATTCCAATTTCAATCTCTCCTTGAACTGCGAAGGAAGTCCCAGAAAAATCGTTTGTAATTGCACCAGAACTGTCTGCATTAATCAGCATGTGATGTGTAAGCGCAGGGTCTCCTGAAATGACTTCGATTCCTCTAATGTATCTATCTTGAGCCAGCCCCGTGGGTATAACAACAGTATTGTACACATCCGCTGATATTCCATTACTTAACAAAGTGTCCATTTCCAAAATTAAATCTGGAGTTCCATTTATTAAGTAGCTAGGGTATATTGGTGGACTAGGCAATGCAGAAGGGTTGCCTTCCAATGCCCCATCACTCACCCAATTAAGCACAGCATCGTATTCAGAAAGAGTCAATACTCTTTCATTTGAAAAATGAACGTAAGAAGTATCCGCGCTCCATGGAGGCATTTCGTTACTAGTTACTACTGTTTCAATGGTAGAAGCCCAAAGCGATGTTTCCGCGTAATTTGTTAATGGAAAAGGTCCGCCTCCATTTGGTCGGTGACAAACAGCGCATTTTTCGTAGAAAATTGTCGCTACATCATTATATGTAGTTTGGGTAAATCCAGTAACCGTTACTGATACTAATAGAAAAAGTAGTAGTCCTTTTTTCATAATGAAATGTATTATGTTCTTATTTACTAACGTGTTACAAAGGTATGAAATTCAATAAACTAAGCTTTTTGATACGGTTTGATTCCGTTAAATATAGTCGGTACGCCATAATAACTCGTTTCCATCATAAATAGTAAGTTGACTGAATTGAATTTCCAGCACGTTAAAATTATTATTCATAAAGAGATTTTAGCTCATAGCACTTGGATTCAATCAATAGACCTACATTTGCCTTCCTACACAGATAGAAGAGAGAGATTTGTCACTTATAACCGTATTAAAATCCATCGTTAAAAAACTGCCGTTCAACATTACGAAGAACCAGCAGTATGATGCCCAAACGAAAAAAATCATCCAAAAAACCTTAAGTAGAAATGGCGTTTTTTTAGATGTTGGATGTCATAAAGGTGAAGTGCTAGATTGGGCCATTAAGTATGCCCCAAATTCAGCCCATATTGGATTTGAAGCGATTCCTGAATTCGCTCTGGCGCTCAAACAGAACTATCCAAAGCACCAAATACACAACGTTGCGCTGGCCGATTATACAGGTAAAACAACTTTTCATCATGTGAAGACTAATCCTGCTTACAGCGGTATTAACCAAAGAGAGTATGTCAAAGATGAAACGATTGATGTTATCGAAGTGGACGTGAATACCATTGATAAATTGATCCCAACATCTCAATCCATTGACTTAATTAAAATTGATGTAGAGGGTGGTGAATTACAAGTTCTACTTGGAGCAGCAGAGACCATTAAAAGAGAGACTCCAGTAATCGTATTCGAACATGGTCTTGGTGCTTCAGAGTTTTATGACAATGGTCCGGAGAAAATTTGGAAGTTGCTTCACGATGAACTTGGAATGAAAATCTCGCTTATGAAAACCTACTTAGTTGCTCCAGAAAACTCCTTTTCGAAAGAAGAATTCCAAAAACAATATCAGGATAAAATCAACTATTACTTCGTTGCTTATTCTATTTGATTAACTTTTCTGCACTACGTATAATTAGGACGTCTAAGCGCTTGAACTCATTTGTTCAAAGCCCCAAGTGGAATTAACCAGCCAAAAATTACCTGATTTCAGTATACGTATATCTATTTTTTATATCCATAACACTAGGTTTCTTCCCAATTATTTCATTCATCTTTAAGTCAAACAATGGAAAAGAAGACCATATTAATTACAGGAGCAACAGGATTTTTAGGCTTTAGAACGCTAGAACGGTATGCCAAAGACCCTAGTGTAATGAAAATAATTGCAACTGGGAGATCAAAAAAGCCTGGGATGATAGTAGACCATAATTTGGTCGAATACATACTTGGTGATCTTACTAATCCTGAATTCGTAAATACTATTGCTAAGGGGGTTGACATTATTATTCATTGCGCAGCCCTTTCATCTCCTTGGGGAACTAAAGAAGAATTTCGACTCGCAAATCTGGTGCCGCAAGAACTGCTAATCCAGGCTGCCGAAAGGGAAAAAGTAGAGCGATTTGTTTTTATCTCAACACCTAGTCTCTACTTCAATTTTAAAAACAGAACAAACATTAAAGAAAGTGATCCGCTTCCCAATCCGCTGGTTAATAATTACGCAAGCACTAAAAGGGATGCCGAATTACTGCTAGAAAAAAGTCAGCTAAATTTTGTCATACTTAGACCACGAGCTTTAACTGGAAGAGGTGATACTGTAATCATGCCTCGATTAATTCGAGCTTATGAAGAAGGACGACTTAAAATAGTCGGAAATGGCAAAAATAAAGTGGACCTAACGGCAGTCAGTAATGTGGTGGATGCTATTCAACTTTCTATTGAGGCAGAAGGAGAAGCAGTTAATCAAACATACAATATCAGTAATGGAGAACCAGTCTATTTATGGGATTCCGTTCGCACGGTATTAGATCGCCTAAACATGAAGTTCTCTTCGAAAAAGATTCCTTATGGTTTAGTGTACTTGGTAGCTTCTTCAATGGAATCTAAAGCCCGTAAACACCCTGAAAAAGGAGAGCCTGTTCTTACGAAATACAGCGTAGGGATTTTAGCTAAGACATTCACCATGGACATTTCTAAAGCAAAAAGATTGCTCAATTACACTCCAAAAATGAATACGGCTGAGGCAATTGACGAGTTTACAAATTGGTATAAAAAAGACGCATGAAGCAGGTGAAACTCATATTAGGTACTGCTGGTTATTGTTATGCCAAAGAGCATCACGCTATTAAAGGAGGTAGGAAAAAAGAAATTCCCTTTAACGCAGTTTTCGCACTAATTAAGCACCCTGAAAAGGGATGGGTTCTTTTTGACACAGGGTATACGGAGCGGTTTCACGAAGTTACCTCAACATTTCCCGGTTCTATTTATGCTAAAATTACCAAGGTTTGCATCAAACCAGAAGAAGAAGTTAAAGCCCAACTTCTGGCTCGAAATATTAACCCCAAATCAATCGAACATATAATCGTTTCTCATTTCCATGCAGATCATGTAGGAGGATTAAAAGACTTTCCAAACGCTACATTTTACTGTTCTAAACCAGCCTATAATCAAGTCCATAAATTAAGGGGGTTAAGGGCAGTGGCAAAAGGCCTACTTACTAATTTATTGCCCGAAGATTTCTCGGAGCGAACGCTTTTCTTCGAAGATATTGGCCAAAAAATAGAGGGAGACTTCTTTCAAAAGAGCTACGATTTATTCGGTGACGAATCAATTCTTGTACATAGCATACCGGGACATGCTGCAGGGCAATATGCGGCTGAAATTAAAACCAATAAAGGACACTATTTTTTAGCTGCTGATTCAGCATGGCTGAAAAAGTCTTATCAAGAATACGCCTTACCAAACCCAATTGTAAAACTGTTTTTTGATTCTTGGGCAGACTTTAAAGACTCTCTGAAAAGACTTCAAAATTATCATCTAGCAAATCCTGAAACAATAATTATTCCAACACATTGTAACGAGACTTGCAATCCATTGATTCAATTAAGTAAAGATGAAGATGGGCTTTAAAGGCGCCATCATATCTAATCTGATCGGTTTCAAAAGAAGCCGAAAAGCAAGTTATGACCGTAGTCGAATAACTAAGCTCCAAGCTAAGCGATGGGATGATCTTCAGCACGAACTGAAGCAATCACCGTTCTATGCTCAACTATCTAATGAAGGAGCCGCACTCAATTCCTACCCCGTAATTAACAAAGAAATATTCATGGCCCAGTTGGATAATATAAATACGGCTGGAATTAAGAAAAAAGATGCCTTTAGGGTTGCTTTAAACGCAGAAACTTCCCGAGACTTTAGTTCTGAAATAAACGGGGTAACAATTGGACTTTCGACAGGCACAAGTGGAAATCGAGGAATATTCATGGCCAATGAAAAGGAACGCGCGAAGTGGGTAGCGGCAATTTTAGACCGAGTAATTGGCTTTCAATTGAAAAAGAGAAAAGTAGCTTTTTTTCTGCGCTCGAATAGTGAATTATACGAATCTGTTAACTCCTCAATTCTGGATTTCAAATTTTTCGATTTGATTAAACCCGAAAAGGAAAACCTTGCTTTACTAGCTCAATATCAGCCCAACATTTTAGTTGCCCAGCCAAGTATTTTAAAAGGAATAGCGGATGCGGTAGTTGCTAAAGAACTTCTGCTCAATACGTGCAAAATTATATCTGTTGCTGAAGTGCTTGACCCTGCTGATAAAGCCTACTTCGAGGCCACTTTTAAGCAAAAAATCCACCAAGTATATCAGTGTACGGAAGGGTTCTTAGCGGCAACCTGCGAGGAGGGAGTTTTACATTTTAATGAAGACTTTCTAATCATCGAACGAAACTATTTGGACGAAACCAAAAATCGTTTTCACCCTATCATTACTGATTTATACAGAACGACTCAACCTGTTGTAAGGTACGAATTGAACGATATTATTATCGAAAAAGAATCATGCAAATGCGGTAGGAAAACACTTGCTATTGAGCAAATAGAAGGGCGTTCTGATGACGTAATGCGATTCATCAATAACTCGAATGAAGAGGTTAATATTTACCCAGACTTTGTTCGTAGGAACATTGTAAAAGCATCAGATGATATAAAGTTTTACGCTGCTACCCAAATTGCTTCAGATCATATTGAAGTGTATTTAGAAAGCTCTAATCGGGACGCTGATTTTGATAAAGTGCAGCATCACCTAACCGCTTTTTTGGCCGACCAAGCCATTAACGCTGTTAAAATCAGCCTGTCCGAAACCTTTCAAAAGGAAAGCATGGCCAAATTAAGACGTATAAGAAATGAATACAGCAAGAAAAATTAAAATTACGGGCATGGGTAAGTATCTCCCACAGCTTGTTAACTCGGCTGAACTGGAGGAAAAGCACGGATTGCCGCTTGGTTGGTCTGAACGTTATTCTGGGGTTAAAACTCGCCACCACGCCACATCTGAAAGTAACGGATCTATGGGTGCAAATGCATTGAAACAAGCGCTTGCCGATGCAAAGATTCAAGCTTCTGATTTAGATTTAATCATTTCAGCCTCGGCAACTTATGATTATCCACTTCCTAGCAATTCAAGCATTATTAAAAGCGAAATTGAAGATACGAGTAGTGTAGGCACGATGGATATTGATTCAACTTGCTTAAGTTTTGTAAGTGCTTTTGAAATGGCCTCCAAATTACTTGATGGAACTCAATACAAGCACATTGCAATTGTTTCTTCTGAGATAGCCTCTAAAGGAATAGACCCGAATAAATGGGAAACACTTACGCTCTTCGGAGATGGAGCAGCCTCTTTTATTTTATCCTATGACGAAACTTCGGAAAGAGGATTCGTTCATGGTGGTATTAAGACTTATTCGGAAGGAGTACATGATACTATTATTAAAGGCGGTGGAAATAAGTATTTCTTCAAAGACCATCCGTATGATGCAGAAATGCACTCTTTTCATATGAACGGAAAAAGGCTTTTACGCCTAGCAAAAAAGAAGATCCCAGGATTTATGTCTTGGTTTTTTGAAGGCCTCAATACTACTATTACGGATATAGACTTAGTGATTCCTCATCAAGCATCGAAAGCCGGAGTTGGCATTTTTCGAAATATGTATCCATTCAAAGACGAACGTTTTTATGGGAACCTTGAGACACATGGTAATTGTATTTCGGCCTCTATCCCAATGTCACTATTCGATGCAATATCAGAAGGGAAATTAAAGCGTGGGCAATCTTGCTTAATTTGCGGAACTTCTGCAGGGTTTTCAATAGGAGCTGTATTATTTACGTACTAAATGGACCCGAATTTACAGCTACATAAAAACCAAATTTTAGAATCTCTGAGGAAATTGCAATCTCCAGAAAACGGAAAGTCGTTCTGGGTTTTTGCAGGACTAGTTATTCTACTTCTAGCTTTGCTCTTGGGAAGTTCCTACCTAAAATTTAGTCCTGTTATGAGGCTTGTAACTGGGAACGTTGGCTATCATCACATCCATCATTTAAATGCTAAAATTCCATTTTACAAATTGCACAAGGCAGCGAAACTTACCGATGAATACTTTACGCCTAAGCCTATCTATTTCTCAAAAATAATGGAGTGTATAAGATGTAAAGTCTGGGATGAGAAACAAAAGAAACTAATCCCTTGGAGCGAGTTAAAATGAGCGGTCTAATTCTCATATTAAAACTGATGGCAGAAAGCTTTAGTCTGAAAAAAGGACTACGGAAAACATCATTCAGAAGGTTCATTGTCATCTTCGGATTGTTTCCTGTGCTTACGATTACCATTTCCATTAACTGGTTTTTTATGCTCTTGGATGAAGTTCTTTTCTTTTGGTATCGAAAAGTAAAAACTGATAAGACCGTTTTTATTGTAGGTGTTCCTAGAACGGGAACAACACTTTTGTATCAAACTTTAGCACAAGACAAAAGTCAATTTACAAGCTTTAAAATGTGGGAGTTGATTTTTGCTCCGTCCATTATTCAAAAATATTTTTACTTCGGGTTTATATACTTGGATCGATTAATTGGTTCGCCTTTACTGGCATTTTCCAAGCTCCTTGATCGATGGTTTTTTGGCAAGCTAAAAGGCATTCATGACATGTCCTTGTCAAAACCTGAAGAGGACGAAGTTTTATTGATTTACATTTTCTCTTCTGTTTACCTTTTTTATGTTTTTCCAGGCACCGATAAAATGGACGATCTGTTATTGTTCGATGAACAGTTGAGTGCTAAAAAACGAGCAAGAATAATGGGCTTTTATAAACGTTGCGTTCAGCGACATTTGCTTGTATTCGGAGGTTCCGGCTCAAAGCAGTTTCTGTCTAAAAACCCTTCGTTTGTTGCAAAGTTAACCTCATTAAAACAAACTTTCCCAAAAGCAAAATTGCTTTACACTTACCGAACTCCTGCCGATACAATTCCTTCGACCATTAGTTTGAACAAGAATATCTATAATGTTTTCGCGAATATTGCTCCGCCTAACCCTTTAATTGATCGAACCAAAGATTTAATGATTCGCTGGTATCAGATGTCTTGTCGCTCAATTGTAGAAGACTATCAGCAAGATGCTTTTGTAGCGCCTTACACTAATATCACAACGGAATTAGAAGGATTAATTGAATCTATATATTCCTTTTTAGGACTTCAAATGGAGGATGATTTTAAAAAGGTTTTGGCTGAAAATGCCCTAATGTCAAAAACGTTTAAAAGTCGAAATAAATATGATCGTACTATTGGTGTAGATCGTCCGGAACTTGCTTTGGAACTAGGATTTATATTACCCGGAGATATATGATTATTTCACCTCCTGAATTGACGATTAAATGCAATGGCGTTAATATTAATTACGTTGATGAAGGCAAAGGGCAGGCGATGCTTTTTCTTCATAATGGAGGGGGGGGGGTGTAGCCGTGAAGATAAGGAGATTGCTCGAAGAGGGAAATCGAAAATGATTTTGGTTCTCATCGCTGTTTTTGGCTTTTTTTTAAACAGTCTGGCATTATAGTATGCAAGTAACTCAGTTAAGATGAAAGAAACGTGAGCTTCGTTCGATAATTATAATTTTTGTAACTTGTTCTTTGCTGAGGAAATGGCGTTAAGACTTCCGTATACGTGGACTGTCTGGTGTTTCGGCATGTGCGTTCTAAGGCATACGGGTATTACAATTATAAATGGTACAACCTGCTGGTATTACGTCCTGTCAAAAAGATCTAAAAAATGACTTTTCTGAAATGAAAAAATTAATTTTTTGATAAATTAGGCCTTAAGCCGTTTTTGATTCGTATTATTCTTTTTATTATCGCAGAAGACTTTAATTATTTAGCTATGAAAAAAAATGTTCTTTTAACTATATCGTTTTTATGTGTGTTCATAATTATGAATTCTTGTTCTATTCAGAAGAGACACTATAGAGGTGGATTTAACATTAATTGGAAGGGTGTAGATTTATCTTTGAAAAATAGAGTTAACAATAAGAATGTTTTTAGCGATACTTTAAAATCGGAGGATTTAGCTAAAGCAACTACTTTGAGTGATGTCAACTCGTATAATGACGATGATAATCCGGCAGTTGCCTCTATAGATATCGAGAATAATGATGAAATGCCTCTCTTGGAGTTATCGAATAAAAAAAACGCTTCCTCAACGATTGTGAATAATAGAAAATTGTTTACTTCTGAAATCTCAACAATTTCCAATTTAGAAATTAAGCAGATAATCAAAGAAAGAAAAGATGAATCGAAAGAGGAAACTGAACCAAGAAATGGTATGCCAACATTGGTGAAATTAGGTCTGATTTTACTTGGACTGGGCTTAATATTTTTAATTGTAGCATTTTGGACGTGGTATTTTGCGCTTATAGGAGCAATAGCAGGTGTGGCTAGTACTAGCAGTGCTGGATTATTTTTGACGTTAGGAATAATGGGCTCCTGTATTGGTTTAGGCCTTCTAATAATATCTTGGCTCTTTAATTGATTGTCGTGTAAAACTTGAACAATATTATTAATAAGGCATAAGAGATATTAGGTCCGAAGGACTATGCCTAAAAAAGTAACTGATGCACAACCCTAATTTTCTACAAATACAAGCTTCATTTAAGGCGATATAAGCGCACTTTATTATTCAGTTCCTCAGTTTTATTCAGAAAATAAGAGGTGTATATGATCTCGGTTTTCCTTCTATACCTAAGAAAATATTAACGATCGTGTTTTTCAACTGATTAACTTGATTTTTCACTCTTTTCTGTGTGTACTTCATCAGCTTTTTAAGGTTATAAGCCGCACCAGCCTTTAACATCTTGCTGTTTGGTAATTGCGTTGGAGCGGCAGCCTGTATTAAATATACCATTGCAAATCCATCTAAAATATCCAAACTAATTGTTTTCAATGTCTGCCCTGGGGAGCGTTTGGTGAAGAAAAGGTTTGGAAGGTGGTTGCTAAAAATCGTTGAAAGCGACTCCCTTGCCAGAAAAATAATTCGTCCTTGTTTAAATTTACTTTTTGTGAAATCCCCTTTAAAGAAAAGATTTCCTAGCATCTTGTTTCATTATTCTTTTTCAAAAGAAGATCCAATTTTTAAAATGTACCAAGCTAAATTGAAAGAAAAGCGCCAGACCAAAGGAAGGATTGATTTACTATTTGCGGTTTACTCTTTTTCATTACATCGATATTATAAGGACGCTATTCCTGCACCCGTTCTACTATTCTAGGGAGATGATAACAAAGTGTCATCTTTTGAAGATGATGGTACATTCTTCGAAGAACAGCTTGGTATAAAAGCCCAGGTTATTGCGGGAAGCGGACATTTAGGAATGTATGAACAATCAACCTTCGTGAATCAAAAGGTTCAAGAATATATTTAAGTCCTAGACAGTTTTAAGCAAAACTACTCTTGCATTGATATTGGTTCATTACCTGTTGTGTATTACCTCTTAGATGTTTACAACTACTTAAGGTTCTGTTAAAAGGCAGTTTGCGAAAATGTAAACTAGATTTTCACAAACTTAGTTACCCGCTCGCCTACTTTTAAAATATAAGTTCCCTGGGTTAACAACGCAATATCTAATTGAGAACTGGTTAGTTTCCCAATAGCTACTTTCTTACCTTCTAATGTCCATATTTCGTAAGCTTCATTTTGAAACTTTGAATCAACTTGAAGTAATGAGTTGGCAGGGTTAGGAAACACATTCAATGAAAGTTCATTGTCAATTTCATTCACACCAACTGTACAGTCTATTTTTCCATTGATGTCATAACGAGAAAAGAACTGCCATACTTTTTCTGAAGCATCGATATCATAATTAGTCCCTGTGCTTCCAAATGCTGATCCGGCCCAAGTGTGGCCTCCGCCTGTAATTTTATAATGTTCTACGTCTACGCAATTGTCTCCGCCTTCCCAAAGGAAGTGTTCAACTGTGCTCCCGTCTGTTGGGGCACTGTCAGGAATATTAGTTAAGATAGAAGTAGCGCTACAGTTATTGTAATTCACCCAATAGGCCATTAAATTATCAACTGATTCTGACCAGCCAGCACCTCCTGCGTAAGGAACTGTTCCATCTGTAGTTCCGTGAATTTGCAAAACCGGTGTTGGATGAGACGCTCCACAGTTTGCCATTACAAAAGGAGCTAAAGAACCTGTAACCGAAGCAACAGCAGCGAATCGGCTACTTAAATCACAAGCCAATGTTAGACTCATGAATCCTCCATTTGACATCCCAGTACTATAAACTCGATCCGAGTCAATAGAATAGGAAGCTGAAATTGAATCTATCATTGCACCGGTAAATCCAACGTCATCTGCCGAACTACCACCCCAGCCTACATTGAAATGGGTGATTCCACTTCCGTCTAAAGTTCCCATTGGATGAGCTATAATAAAGTTTGCCGTATCCGCAATTCCTCTAAAATCACCATACCACATTTGTGATGTTGCATCAGAAGTGTATCCATGGAAATTAAACACTAATGGGACATTTGTTCCTGGAGTATAAGAGGCAGGTATATATAGAATATATGAGCGTTGAACCGAATTATGGGTAATGGTATCGTATACCGTTTGTTGAGCTATTCCAGTTTGGAAATGCAACATAAAACACACAAGTAGAGCAAGTTGGAGGGAAATGGTTTTTGTCATAATAAATTAGTTGTCAGCTAATTTAAGGCGTATCTGCTAATAAAACACAAAAGTGTGATGAAAGGGAGGCAGGGAATAATAGAACATCGAATATGGGAACAAGGAATAATGAGGTTATTACAAGAAAAGAAAGCTAGAGCCGCCACCGTTGAAAAACAATTTCAGCACATTTTATCTTAAACTTAAGGATAGAAAACCTCTATCAAATCGAGAATTAAAAAGATCCTCAACTTTATCAAGCATTCTTTATGGGTGTATTTGAACTGTAAGAACCCCCTAATTAGAAGCATTGATAAATATATTCTCTTTTACTAAATATTGATCTGTGTTCACAGAAGGAAAACTAGCTTTCCTTCTGTCCTTAACAAATTACGTTGGTGATTTGTAGCCTAACGACTTATGTGGTCTGACATTATTTATGTCCACATCCATTTCTGAGTTTCATCGCTTACTGGGCTTGAACATAAGAAGTACGATGGCTTAATGAATGAAGAAAATGGCTTAGTGATACGAATCTATAAGGGCCAGGTTATTAAAGCAGAAAAACAGCTTTTTACTTAAAGTTTTTATTTGTCACTTTCTGTCATGACCGCTTGCAATTCGAATGGATTATTGTCAAATAACAATTAGCATCACCGTACTCCTTTGGGCTTATTCTGTTCCTTATCAAAGACTCGAATCGGTTTTAGCAGTTTTTGAACGTTGTTCTTATAATCTTCTTTTAAACTGTATTTAGCAGCATATTGATAGAAGGTGTCAACTACATCTGCAATCTCATTGATAATGGACCCTGCTGATTTTACACCTATGTTTTTGGCTAGCGTTAGAAAATCATCTGCAGTTATGTCTTTCACCTTGTTGTTGATAGACAGCGAATTGGGGCGAGGCCAGGGGCGATGCATTTCGAAAGGGAACGTGACATCATACTCTGGGGTTGGTTTCCACCTTCCGTTTTTGTCCATTAAAAAGGATATGTTTTTGGTATGGCGGTCGCCATTACACATCATATAAGAAAAACACATTCGTCTGAACTCTTGTTTAAGATCATCCTGAAGTAAACCGAGCTTAGTCATTGTTTTGAAAACGTCTTCGGAGCGATGTAGCTCTAGTGGGCTTCTACAAGTTAACGCAGCATATGTCTGCATGTGCAATTTTCCTTGTTCTTGATCTCGATCAAATCTTTTGGTGCAGAAATGGTAATAGCCTTCGTTTTCAATTAGCCAGGATTCGGTCATATTGATACCGGCTTTTCTAGCCATATCATAATATACCATTTCAATGATCCCCACTTGGAGCGTTTCAGAGGTTCCTCTGATCATTTTGTCAAACTTGATTATAACTGGTACAAATCCTTGGTCCATTTTATCGCCAGCAACTAATTTGTTTGTTTGGCGGTTTATGGATACAACTGCTTTAGATCTAGCTCCTCCAGCAGTAGTTCCAACAAGAAATAAATTATGAAGAAGTTCAGCGGTGATATCTTCAGGGAGATATGACTCTGCAACTTGATTCGAAAGTTCAGAGAGCTTCGCCAATTCTACTTCAATCTGATTCTCTTGTTTGATTAAGGTTGGTTTGAACTCAAGCGCACCAAGCCCTCTTTCACCTATATAAGCTAGTTGCATAGGGATGTTTAATTCGTCTTTCTTACCAATTTTATCAAGATATTCAGCAAGGACCATGTTTCCGAAGTGATCTGGAAGAGAATCAGCAATCATTGGTGGGATCCCTTGAAACCAGTCATCTCCCCGTGCATTCGAAAACGGTCCAAAATTTCCATCCGTATTTTTATAAACACTCATTAAGAAGGGAGCTGCTGCGTTAGCCCAGGTGCATTTAGGGTTCATTTCAAAAAATGAAACATGTCTATTAATGTCATAATCCAACCACCCAAGAACTTCATTCCAAAGGTGGACTTCTATCGGTCCGGAATAGCTATCCATTATTTCCTTGGAATTTTTCTCTTGGTGATAATCTAGGAGATTCGAATACATCGTCCAGTCGATAGAGGATTCCATAAACCCTCAATAAACGAATCAATGAATCGTAGGAAAGGTTCTTGCCTTTTTCGATTCGCTCTAATGTTTTTCTATTGATGCCGGCTTTATCAGCTACGGTAACTTTGGACATCCTCAGCTCTTTGCGAATGGCCTCAAGTTTCAATCCTGTTTCCTTTAAGATTTCACCATGTTGTAAATCATTTAATGACATATGGTACACAAGTTACTCATAATTGATAATAATCTCAGTAAATGGGTGATAAATGTCTCGTCATATACATTGTGTTGAGTAGTTTCCTTGAGGACAGTTACAAAGACAATTACATTTTCCAACTTTTTGTGCGACTGATCAAATGAATCGTGCAGAATGTGCAGAGAGATTGTTTAAATATTGTCCCGTATGATACTATGGTAAGTTTAATTTTCACTTATTCCATTCACATTATCTTTGTTTCTTATATCAGCATGTGAAATACTTCATTCTTATTTCTTCATTATTTGCCTTTGTTCAGATCCCGGGTCAATCTAGTCTTGTTGAAGACTGGAGTAACGACTCAATCATTGTTGGTTTTGGGGAGTCCAGCCATGGAAATTGCGCAGATTTTGCTAGAAAATTAAAGTTTGCCCGTCAGTTGAAATCCACCAATATGAAGGTGAATGTGCTTGTTGAGATGCCGTATGGAGTTAAAATAAAAATGATCTCTTACATAAATGGTTTGATTGATAAGACTGAATTAATTAGTGCTCTGGAGTTATATGGGTTGCAAACTGATGGGTTTATAAATTTTGCTCAGGATGTGATTAATGATTCAAACCTGCGTTTTATAGGTATTGATATGCAACACTATAAGGCGTCATTTCAAGTTTTATTGACTTCGGTCAATTTGACCAAGTTAAACTTAGACAAAACATCATTGAGAATCTCGGAGTTAGAATCAATGTTTAGCCACTTTGCAAAACAACCAGCGGCTCAAGATTCATTGACGCGAAGGTTTAAAAGTAGACACTATAAATTGTTAGAAATAATTAATAATGTTCAGGATAAGCGCATAAGAAACGAGTTAAAATATGCCCTGAGCAATATTGAACAGTGCTATATGTACAGAGCTAACAATTATTTGGGAAATTCAAGTCAGAATTTCAGGGATAGCTGTATGGCTGAAAATGTAAAGTTTATTTCAGAAACGATACCCGGACCGATCGTTATTTTTGCTGCTAATTTTCATGTATGCAAAATGGCAACAACTAAGAAATCTCCATTAAGTTTGGGCTGCTACGTTTTTAAGTATTTTAAAGACAGGTATAAAGTCCTAATATCTCAATTTTATAGTGGACAAATTTTGTCGGTTTCCATTTCTCCAGAATGGCACACTTATAACCAATCATTTCAATCGATTAAGAAAACGCTGCCTTTTGAAATACATAAGTTTTACCAAAATACAGACACTATTATTTCTGTTAACGACCTTAAATTGGCCATACCTCGAACAATGAGACGATTAATTTATATTCAAGATATGGGGGCTGGGGGCCCTTCCAAATATAAATATCATGAGTACAGGAGAGCGAAATCGGGAAGTTTTGATGCAGTGTATTACTCGAAAATATCCGAACCTTGTTTTTTTCTTGGAGAATGAAAACACATCATTTAATATATCGGGAAGTTTCTTCTAATGCAATATTTATTTCTTCTAATAATTAGTCTTGGATTATAAGTTTCAGATTTGTTTTAAGTATACCTTTTCTCAAGATGTAAATTTTCGGGTTGAGCAAAATATTATCGGGTGGTGAATCGTCTTCAATGTCACTGTCTAAAAAGGTTAATTGAGACCGTAGAGTTTTCACATCTTCTTCTCTCCAATTGCCAATGAACTCTTTTGAACTTTACTAATTCTCGCTATTTGGTCATCCAGTTTTCATCGTGATCAGATTCAATTTCAGAGGACCGCCTTAAGCCTATCTTGTTTAAAAGGCCTAGTGGAAGGGTAGAAAAACTAAGTCTGGCGGAACAATTATCCTCATTCTACAATTAAAGATACTTGGAAGAATGATCTCCTCACGTATCTTATTTTAATTACTTGTGTTTTTTGCAAGTCTAATGTATTTAACGTCAGCTTGTGTACTAGTCGTTTGAGTTATCACAGTGTTTCCGTCTACCCATGACTGAGTATTTGAGCTAACGCCACAAGTCAACTGGTAGCCTAGGGCTATTTGTCAGGACAAGACCAAATCTTTGGTATTTCATGGTCAAATAAAAACGCTGAAATTTACTATCCAAACTGGAGTAATAGTCTGTATAAATTCGTCTTGGTAACGGATCAACCGAAACTGTTAAGGTAGGGTGTCACAAACATTTTTACCAGACGATTGATATCGGATAAAATATTAGCGTGCCAATATTTTCTCGATAGTATTACACCTGCCGATGAATTGGCTGTGAGCACAAGCATAGTTATTTTTGATATGGATGGTTGTAATGAGATTATAGTAGTAGATTAGCTCTTGTTGAGGTAGACCTAACAAACTGCGCAAATGGGGTGTATATCTGTCAGCTTTGGGCCGGGGTGAACCTTCTTCAAAGTGCTAAACTGGTAATTAGTAAATAACGGTTGTCACCCATAACAAAGCACTCAATGAGAAAGTGGTTAAATATTAGTGTAATACTGATTTTACTGATGCCCTGCATAAGCCGGGCTCAGTTTGACTCTATATCCAATTACGATTTTTGGACTGATCTAAGCGATGTTGAGTTCTTAAATGATAGTGTCGGATTTGTTGTTGGATCAGTTGGGTTGACGGCTAGGGCCATAATATTGAAAACAATAGACGGGGGTCAAAATTGGGATACCGTATTTGGACCAAACAAAAAAGGGTCTTTTAAAAATATCTCTTTTGCCACCGATAGCGTTGGGTTTGTCTGTGGCTCAGTGGAAATTGCACTTCCAGAGCCCGTTGGAATCTACCGCACATTTGACCAAGGAGAAACTTGGGAATATTGCGGAGATTCGGTTACTTTCGGGGTAACATTTGATGTGGTAGAGTTCAACTCTAATGGAGTTGGAATTGCATCTGGAACAACTGGAGTTGGTACATTCATTAGTTACAACTGGGGAAATGATTGGACTGATATCTCTATGACTGGGCCAGTAATTGCAGGAGGAGTATTTGCTTTTAACCAAGGTCAATTTATTGATGACACGACCTTTTATAGCTGCGCCCTAGGGGGTTTATTAACCGGAAATGCTTACACTTATAATTGGGATGCCCATATAACAGATCCTTACTTGATGTTAGATTTAAATTTTATTTCGGATCAGCAAGGATATTTTGGGGGTTATGTAGATGATGTAACTTTCCCTTATGGCACTTTTGGCGCCACAAGTAACGGAGGGTTAACCTGGGACTATCAAACATTTCAAGTTGACACTTTGTATCACATCAACACTATTGAAGTCCTTCAAGATTCTATTCTATTTCTATGCGGCCAGCTTAAACAAGTACTAAAGTCTACAGATTCTGGAGCTAATTGGGCTAGAATTCCCAGAACAAACAATTGGCCAGTTCTTCCAAATTTTTCTGCCATGTCTTGTCCTTCAGATTCCGTTTGTTACGCTGTAGGTCCCAGTGGACTAATTTTCAAACTAACCAATGGTCAGGACTATGTAAGTTCTGTTTCCGAAATAACAGCAAAGTTGGATTTCAAACTATATCCTAGCCCAACGAGTGACTTAATACACTTAGAACTGGAGAACAGTCAAGGATCCTTGTATAACGTTTCAGTTTCTGACATTCAGGGGAGAGTCATTCTAAATGAAGAATTTTATTCTTCT
>JBLIOB010000070.1:0-17233 GCA_047639575.1 Parvicellaceae bacterium | reverse complement strand
CCGTTTGGAATGGTGACCAGCCTTCCTGCTAGTGTTCTAATTCTAGTTGACCTAATTCCAACTTCCTCTACAGTGCCATCAATCCCGTTTATGATAATACGATCATAGGGTTTAAATGGCTTGTCAATAAAAACCATGATACCACCAAATATGTTCGCCACTGTGTCTTTTGCGGCCAAGGCGAATGCCAAACCACCAATACCTAGGCCGGCAATTAAGGCAGCAACATCGAACCCTGCGTTATTTAAACCTATTATGATACCAAAGGCCCACAGAACTATTTTAAAAACTTTACGAATAGTTGGCATTAATTGATCGTCTAGATCGCTTTCGGACTTTTCAATTATAGGCACGAGGTATTCCTGGATTAGCGCGTCAAACGTTCGAACAATTAACCACGTTATGTTTAAAGTGAATACAATAGTAAAGATGTGGTCGAAGAAGCCTTGAACATGGTTAATGATTTCACCATCTTCTCCAATTAAGAATTTTCCCGTGTTTACATCAATCTCAGGAATGCCTAAAGTTAGCCTGTTGAATGCCCAAAAGAATCCAATAATTGCAATTGCGTAGATTACAGGTTCCTCTAGCTTGTCCACTAAAATATCATCAAGCTGAGTTTTGGTTTTCGCGGTTATTTTCTTGACATATTTTCCAATTACCCAATAAAGAACTTTTGCAACGATTATCGCTCCTAAAATAATTCCAAACGAGATTGCCCAATCTAATAGACTGTTGTGGTAAAATTTTTGTGTAAAGAATTCTTTAATTGCTTCCATAACGTTCCGATTAAGTTGCGAATATAATATGAAATCAGGATTCCAGTTAATTTATACGCAGTGAATACATTGTTTATCTGCCAGATTGTTGAATCTATCCCAATAAATTTAAGGTTTAGAGGAAAATATCTTATTTTTGGACTCGACTAAAAAAAACCAAATGAAAAGAGTTTTACTTACTATTTTTGCAATTGTTTTTTGCTTCCAATTCGCTTCGGCACAAACTGTATCTTTTGTTGAACCTCCAGGGGGCTGCGCTCCATACCTAGGTGCCTTTTCAAATTTCTCAAGTGGATTAGATAGTTTGATATGGGACTTTAATGATGGAACGCCCACTGTTTCGTCTATGTCCCCAACGGTCAATCACACTTTTGCTAATGGAGGTAATTTTGAAGTTACGGCTACTGGATGGTCTGGTGGAGCGGTTGCAGAAGCATTGAACAGGACGGTGAACGTAAGCGGGTTTCCAATTTTGAATAATGTGATGGCATGTCCTGGTGATAAGATTAGGCTGGAGGCAAACGTGTTCGCAGATTCGTATTTATGGGATTCTGGGGATGGAAATCAGCAAACGGACGCTTATTTCTGGTATGAATACTCTTCAACCGGTGTATATACGGTTACTCTTGATTTGGATTTTTCTACCGCTGGGTGCGGAACTTATCAAAATACAATTAACGTTGGAGTGACGAATTCAACACCTATGGATTATGGGTATTTTTATTCAGAGAATGACACTTTGTGTGTTGGGGATGCCGCTATTTTCCGAACGAATTGGTACATGGAATACTTTATCGATTATGGAGACGGGGACTCCTATGCGTCAAGTTCCAATAATACATTTGATGCTGGTATGACTCATCATTATGGAGGAGCGGGTACTTATTACGCTTCAATTACTGTTATAAATGGATGTGGACTAGATACTACAATGATCGATACGGTTTTAGTTTCCACTTCATATAGCCAAAGTCCGATCGCAGAATTTTACTTTCAAGCAGGAGATACCGCATGTCCTAGCGCCTTAGTGCAAATGTATCACTTTTCAGACGCAAGTTCTATAACCGTTGATTTCGGGGATGGAACGGTTGATTCAAACCCCGCAGCTACTTTTTATCACACTTATTTAGTTCCGGGTACTTACGAGATTGTTTTAGACGTTGTTAACGGTTGTGGCAATGCGAATCAGTTCGTAGATACATTATATGCGGTTGCTGGTTTACCGTTCGGAGAACTTTCTTCTGTAGGACCTGATTCGGTTTGTTTTGGTGGGTCGATATTTGTTCAAGGAGATTCAGATGATCGTGAGAACACTACTTTTTCATGGGACTTTGGCGATGGTACAGTTGAAGAAGGTGTTGATGCCACTCATGAGTATTCGGCCTTAGGAACTTATAATGTTGAACTCACTGCAACGAACGCCTGCGAAACAGACTCAGTTATTGTGCAGCAAGTTGTTGTAAGTAACTCGTATGGGTTTGGAGCTCAAAACTTTATAATGGTTTTGCCTGAGAAAGGTTGTGCAGGAGATACCGTGATAATTATTAGATCTCCGGCTGGAGGGAATACATTTCAAATTGATTATGGCGCTGGATTTGTCGCTGAAAGTTTTCAATCATTTGACTTTTGGTCAGGGATGACATTCGATGTAATGAAACATGCATTTACGACATCAGGAATTCACAATTTCGCTGTGAAAACAACAAATAGTTGTGGATTTGATATTCTAGATTCACTCTCCGTTAATTTTAATGGTTCAAACGATGTGGAGCCAGACTTTATTTATGATTTAAATGCACCGATTTGTATTGGCTCTCCAATGACTTTTTATCCAGTTGGAGCAAAGTATTACACCTGGGATTTTGGAGATGGAACTGGGATTTCAAGTTCGGAAGGGATGTTGATTTCGGTACAACACACTTTTAACGAACCTGGAAGTTACAATGTTGTGATTACAGGAAGAGACATGTGCGGTTCTTTTGGTTCGGATACAGTACTAGTTGAAGTTCCGGATACGAGAATTATAGTTACTGCTAATGCAATTAATTCTACTTGTGGGAATAATGATGGTTTGGCGCTTGCTTCAGTTGCTGGCGGGACAGCTCCATTCAGTTTTTCATGGACAAGTGGAGATACCACGATTATTGCTGACAGTCTTACTTCGGGAATCTATCAAATTAATGTAACCGATGCTATTGGTTGCACAAGTTTTGATATTGCAACTATTAGTGATGCTGAGGCAGCCACTATTGTTGTATCCGCAATTCTAGATGTTTCCTGTGCAGGCGGTGAAGATGGAGCGATAGATATTAATCTTATAGGAGGTGATGCACCATTCACTTACGTTTGGTCCAATGGAAAATTAACTGAAGATGTTAACCTGCTTGTGGCTGGGCCATACGAAGTGTCTGTTACGGACGCTAATGGATGCGTTGCAACTGAATCAATCACAGTAAGCGAACCAGGATCTTCTTCAATCTCTTTTGCTAAAAAGAACTCAGATTGTGGACTTAATAATGGCTTTGCTACAGTATTTGTTGCCGGTTCAACTGGTCCGTACACATTTGTTTGGAACACAGGTTCAGGCTCATCGACCATTACTGGATTGACCCCCGGAATTTATGAAGTCAATGTTATTGATGGAAATGGATGTCTATTAACCGATGAAATTATAATTGATGACATTCAAGGACCAAAAGTATTTTTAGACTCTATATCTGATTTAGATTGCGGTGGAGCCGGAAGCAATATTGGAATAGCTGTATTTGGTGGCGCAGCCCCATACAATTTCAATTGGTCAAATGGAGCCACTACTCCTGGATTAGTTGGCGTAGGTGTTGGGGAATATACATTAGTTGTGTCAGATCAAAATAGTTGTGAGGCGAATCTAGTCGTAAGCATCGATGTTGATCCACCGGCTGATAACCAAATATGTATGGTAACTGTCGATACGCTGACAAATACCAATCAAGTGGTTTGGGAAAAAGCCGATAGTGTAGGAATCATGAATTACAACATTTATAGAGAGAGTTCTTTAAGTGGTCTTTACTACCTAGTTGGAACAGTGGATGCCGATTCAACATCTTTCTATACAGATCCAGTTGCTGATCCATTTATTCAATCTTGGAGATATAAAGTATCTGTTGTGAACGATTGTGGAATTGAATCTAATTTATCAGCAATTCATAAAACAATTCACCTTACTTCAAACCTTGGTGTAGGTGGAGTTGTTAATCTAATTTGGGACCATTATGAAGGGTTCTCTTATCCTACTTATCATGTTTGGAGGTTCACAGATGTTGACGGATGGAATAACATTGCATCTATTTCGAGTTTAAATACGTCTTACACAGACGTTACTTCACCAGTTGGAGCGTCTTATGTAGGTTATATGATTCAAATTGATCCACCAGCAATATGTTCTGCAACTAAAGCGAACACTGATTTTAACTCTTCGAGATCGAATCGTGCTTCTGCAGTTGGAACGCTTGCTGCGCCTGGTGCGTTGAACGATCTGAATACTAACATTAGCCATCTTAAAATTTATCCAAACCCGAACAACGGAACGTTTAACGTGGAAATGAATTTCATTAATTCTGAAAACGCTGTAATGCAAATATTTGACGTTGCAGGGAAACTAGTTTATGAAAAAGCGCTTGTCGGAAACGGCATAATGCTGCAGACAGTTCAATTAAAATCCTTAAATTCAGGTCTTTATACGTTGACATTGAAAAGTGAATCTAGCGTAATGACCCAAAAATTAATAATTAACAACTAGCCACATGAGAACCTTACTAACATCTTTACTAGTCCTTTTAGCAATTGTATCTATTGCACAGCCTGCCACCCCAGACATTTGTTTGGTAACGGTAGACCCTACATATACATATCATCAAGTAGTTTGGGAAAACGACACGATTTCAGTGGACATTGATTACTACAATATTTACATGCAAACTGCAACTGGAACGTCATTGATGGGACTTCGAGATTTTGATTCTTCTAGTGTATATAGTGATTTTGTAAATGATCCAGATGTTGACTCAGTAACTTATTATTTAAGTGCTGTTGATTTTACTGGTGCGGAGTCAGCGCTAAGCGCACCTCATTCTACAATGCACCTTCGGGTTATGGATAACGGTATTGGAGGAATAACTTGTACCTGGAGTCATTATGAAGGTCAGTCAGTAGGGACCTACGAGTGCATGAGAGACACATTATTGAATGATACATGGGAAATGGTTTTTTCTGCTGGGTGGAGTTCAGTAAGTTGGGACGATAACGACATGCCCGGAACACCAAGTATGCAGTATAAGCTAATGACTACATTTTCTGGTGTATGCTCAACTCAAAAAGCAATTGGAGATTTTAATTCTTCAAGATCAAACAGAACGGCAACAATTTCTGCTCCTGTTAATGTTGAAGAAACAGCATTTGTAATTAATGAATTGTATCCGAATCCAGTTGATGATATTCTTAACTTGAAAGGCTCTCAACAATTTGGACAAATACAAGAAATTGTAATTTATAATACGCAAGGTAAATTAATCAAGAAGCTAGATCTTGACTTGAACAATGGAGATTTTCATATCGAAGTTGATTTACGTGAACTAGCGGCTGATACTTATGTAGTTGTAATTAATTCAACTAATGGTAACTTTCATCAGCAGTTTATTAAAAAATAAGAATGAAGAAAATATTAGTATTAGGAATAGCGGTCTTTATGACCGCTTTTTCTGCGTTTGGTCTAACCCATACGGTTACAAATGGCGGTGTAGATGATGGCACGACACCAGGAACCTTTAGGGCGGAAGTATTAGGAGCCTTTTTCGGTGATACTATACTTTTTAATATTTCAACTGATACAATTTATACCCATTTGTTAGGCGAAATGGTTATTAGCAATGCGCTTACAATTATTGGGCATGGTGGGACTTTTTTGACTACATCGAACAATTCACGATTAGCAACGATTTCAAGCGCAGTTAAATTTCAAGACATTGAAATATTATTTTGCGATGAATCTGCAGGAAATGGTGGAGTGTTTAATGTAAGCGGAGGATCATTAACGCTGGACAATGTAGTTCTTCATGATAATCATGCGGGAATTAGTGGAGGGTGCATATATACGACAGCTCCTTTGGATATTAACAATTGTCAATTTTTAAATAATGCAGCAGGTGATGGTGGAGCAATTTACTCTGCCTTTGGAGCATCTAATATTACGATAGACTCGACAATTTTTAATGACAATACTTCTCTTTCCAGGGCAGGAGCAATTGGCATAGTTACTGGTTCTGGAAACTTAGTAATTAGCAATTGCAGCTTCGACAATAATGCGGCCATTACGAATGGAGGGGCGGTTGTTGCGGACGCATCGACTGGAGCAACGGTAAATATTACAAAATCAAATTTCAGCAATAATAGATCGGACCTTGCTGCAGGATTAGGAGGAGCCATACTATTAAAAGGGGGTTCTGTTAAAATTATTGACAGCTGTATTTTTAATAACAATAGAACTGGGGATGGAGCTAGTGTTTTTGCTGATTCTGGAAGATTGGAAATAAGCAACAGTTACTTGCACCATAATGCATCATTAAATAATGGTGGAGATGTGTTTATAAAGGGTCGGATTGCTGGTGATACATCAATTGTATTGAACTGTACGTTTGAGGCTGACACTAGCGCAGCAGCAGGTGCTGGAATTTTTTCCGATAGTTCGAATATTAAAATTACTTCTACAACATTATCAAAAAATTATGCCGCAACCGGAACAGCAATCACTCAATTAGATGGAGGTTGGATTCATTTATCGAGAAGTACTGTTTTAGGGAATTTTGCTGTTAGCGGTGGAGCAATTGTTCCAAACAGTGGGACATTCGAATTATTAGGTAATGTAATTGCCGCAAATGATGTGGGTGACGTTGCAAGTGTAGGAGGGACTGTCTCTTTAGGGTTTAATGTAATTGGTGATGGAGTTACAACTGGGGCTGCTATTACTTGGCAAGCCAGCGATACAACTGGTACGCTTACGTTTCCAGTAGATGCAAGAATGAAACCGTTGGGATACACTGGGTCTCCTTGGGTGTCTACTCATGAACCAGATTGTTTAAGTCCAGCAATAGATAGGGGAGGATCTGCTCCTACGTTTGATGAAATTGGTTATCCAAGGTTAGGCCTAGCTGATGCTGGAGCATTTGAGTTACAGGTGCTTTACACATTACCAAGTGCGGTGATTTCGAACAATATTTTAGGTTGTGGTGATGGAACGTATTTGGATTCTTTGCAAGTTGCACTTACTGGCGCAATGCCATTCGGAATTGATTACTCAAATGGAATTGATACACTTACTGTAAATGGAGTTTCCACAGCGACTTATTTTCTCCATCCTAATAGTCCTGGAACCTATGTTATTGTTAATGTTCAGGATTTAAATTGTCCAATTGGAAATGTGTCAGGCACATCATTGGTTTCGGATTCGGTGCTCCAAATAACCATCTCTTTAGACGTAGCGCCAGATTGCGATTCAATAAACGGCACCGTTTCAGCAGTGGTAGGTAATGGCGGAGTAGGGCCCTATTCGTACATATGGTCAAATGGAGATTTAACAATTACTGCCGACTCTATTGCGGCTGGATATAACGCGGTGGTTGTAGATGACTTGGGAAGTACGGTTGGTTGTAAAGCTGAAGGAGTTGCGCTAGTTGACAACCCAACTGGGCCATCCATCGTAATTGACGGAATAATAGCTCCTTCTTGTTTTGGGTCTTCGGATGCAAGTATTAATACGACCATGGCAGGTATTGGTCCACTTGATATTCAATGGACGAATGGATATTCAACAGATGACATTGTCAATGTAGTTGGAGGATATCACGTGGTAGAAGTAACTGACTTGAATGGTTGTAAAGCTTTAGATTCTGTTTTTGTCCCGCAACCCGCACCAATAAAAAATTCGTTTGTTTTTGTTGAACCATCTTGTGGTTTTTCAAATGGCGGAATTTTCTCTGGCCCTACTGGAGGTTCAGGTTCTTATACGTATTTGTGGAGTTCAGGCGGAACTGCTGCTTCGGAAGTTGGAATAGGATTAGGAATGTATGTTGTGGATATCCTTGACGGAAATGGATGTACTGCATCAGACTCAATGTATTTAAACGAAGTTGGCGCACCGACTGTTGTATTTGATTCAATTGTTAAAGAAGATTGCGGAAACGGAAATGGGGCAATTTATGTCACAGGGTACAGCACTGGTTCCATTACTTATGATTGGGATGGTGGAAATATTGTAGAAGACTTAGTCAATACCAATGCAGGGTCTCACGTGCTATTACTTTCAGACGGTACTTGTTCTAGTGGTCATATTGTAAACTTAGCTTCTGTGCGACCTTTGCCGACTGAAATATGTTTGGTTACCGTAGATTCATCAGATAATCAAAATATTATTGTTTGGGAAGAGCTAGTCGGAAATGGTATTAGTCATTACAACGTTTATAGAAAAGCACTTTTTGGACAAGACACATATCTTAAAGTCGGTTCAGTTCCAATTGATTCATTAAGTTTCTTTGTTGACACAGTTGCGAATTCGGAAGCAATTTGGTGGAATTATAAATTACAGACGGTTGATTCTTGTGGATCTAAATCTGAATTAAGTGATGTGAATCATCATAAAACCATCCACTTATCAATTTATCCAAGTCCGGCACCTGGTGAGATTAAGTTGAAATGGAATCATTATTTAGGGTTTACTTTTACTCAATATTTTATTGACAGATATACTACTGCAACTGGATGGGTCACGATTGACTCTGTTGCAAGTTCAACTACCGAATATAGTACCGCATTACCAGTAGATACTGTTGGATTATCGTATCAGGTATTTGCTAAATCTCCAGGGAATTGTTCTGCTACAAAGGCAATTGGAGATTTTAATTCGTCAAGATCTAACAGAAAAAGTGAAATTACAGGAGTCGGACCGGGGGCAATTGAAGATTTGAATGTAGAAGTGTTTATTTATCCAAATCCGACAGAAAACTTGATTCATGTTCAGGTAATGAATGCGTTTAATAATGAGAAGATTGAGGTAAGAGATTTACTTGGAAAACTCATACTAAAACGAGAACTCAACGGTGGACAATCTGCCGTTATTGATCTTGAAAAGTATGAATCAGGAACTTACCTGCTTACCATTACGGGTAAAGATTATCAAGTAACTAAAAAGGTAATTAAACACTAAAAGACAGGTAGTTTCCTTGATTAATTATTGGGTAAAAAACCATTAAGAATCATGGTGTTAAGAGAACTGTCAATTGCATTTACGCAATAGACCCAACCCGTTTCACATTCAAAATTAGGAGTTAAACAGTTTCCGTTGTTTGCTTGCTCGAGGGTTGGGCTGATCAAGGCTACACCCTTTTGATTGAAATACTGAGTCAGATTAAAAATTAACGTGTCTGTATGGAGGCCCTGATTTCCCCAAGGGTCCGTAGCGATTGTTTGCTTGTATTGGAAACAGGTATGATTCGTTAATTCTTGGCAAGAGCATAAAAATTCTGGTATATCTTTTTTACAACCATACAGTGATATGACTGTAATTGCAGCTATTATAAATCTCAATTGCATTCAGAGATTAACGCGGAGAAGATGAATTAATTGTGAATATATAGTTGTGGAAATTTTAGTTGTACTAATCCTTGTTAGAGAGTTTTCTATAGTTCAATTCCGAATATACAAACGTCATCGACTTGCTCGTAATCAGCTCGCCATTTTTCAAACTCTGAATCTAACATGTTATGCTGTGCTGACATTTTCATTCCGAAAGTACTAAGCATGAGTTTTTTGAACGGCTTGTATTTGAACTTCTTTCCTTTTGGCCCACCAAATTGATCTGGATAACCATCTGAGAATAAATAAACCCTATCATTCTCGAAAAGTTGAACTGTGTGATTAGTATACGGCTTACGATCTTCGTAATTACCGATCGGCTGTTTGTCTGGTTTTACCTCAAATAGTGTAGTCTCATCTAGTGACATACCGGTTGATAAAGCTTCATAATTAGCTGCAAACTTCGGATTATCGCTTATGATCCACATCGGATTATTAGCTCCTGCGAATTCAACAGTTCTGGTTTTAATATCCACTTTACAAAGTCCAATGTCCATACCGTCCCTCACTTGATCTTCACTTTTTTCAAAAGTTTCTTCAACTAATTGGGTCAATTTATCCAGAATTTTAGCCGGATTTTTAAGGCCAAATTCTTTCACGCATCTGTTCAGACCATTGTTTCCTACAACACTTACCATTGCGCCTGGCACACCATGACCGGTACAATCAACAGCGGCAAAATAAACTTGATCATCGATAACTTCCATCCAATAGAAATCTCCAGAAACAATATCTTTTGGTTTGAACAATACGAACGAATCTTTGAAAGTGCTTCGTATGGATTTTTGTGGCGGTAAAATTGCCCCTTGAATTCGCTCGGCATACTTAATACTGTCTAAAATATCTCTATTCTGCTCATCAACTAATTCTTTTTGTTCTTCAATTTCTTCTTTCTGAGCAACAACTTCTGCGGTTCGTTCAACTATAATTTCTTCTAGTCTTTCGTTCTGCTTTTTAACCCTTCGAATACCGAGTTTGACTGCAATAAACAATACAAATCCAAAAGCCACTACGTACATAATGTATGCAAACATGGAGCGATACCATGGAGGAAGAACTGTAAAACTGTAAGAGAGTTCTTTACTTATGTTCCCATAAAAATCCTTAGCCTTTAAATGAAAGACATATTCACCTTCATGTAGGTTTTGGTATTCCACATTAGTTGTCATTTTCCAATCAGACCATATTTCATTTTTTCCTTCTAAGTAAAAACTATACTCATTTTGACTAGCTTCATTATCCCGATCTCCAAAATAGCTAGGTGCGGCAAAATCAAACCATAAATTATGATCTTGATAGCTGTATTCTTTTGGAGCGTATATTCCAACGTCTAGCGTCACAATTGAAGAATCTTTATTGTCTGAGTGCCTTATAGATGTTATATATACTGGAAAGTCCAACTTCGCATTTGATTCAACAATAGGTTGATATTTATAAACGCCCGACCCTCCACCTAGCCAAGTAATATCATTATCATCATGATAAAAAGAGTAAATGACTTCGTCACTCACAGTACTAAAATCCGAGTAATTCCATATAAGGTCATTTCCAGCTTTAGAAATAAATCCAATATCAAAGGATGATTTATTATCATTATATGCAACTATCCATAATTGGCCCCTCTTGTCCGTGGAAAGTCTATGTACTCTGGCCGCATTTTTATTTTCGAAATTTATCTGTTCAAGTAGAGGGCTTTTTACAACATTGCCGTTCTCGATGTAAAAAAGACCATCTTTTGTACCTAGAACCAACTTCCCATCATACGGGCTAGTAACAATCGAATTCTCAGGAAGCCCTTCTTCTGCCCCATAATTTTTAATTCCATTAAAAAGGTTTTCCGATTGAAGTTGGTAAATCCCATGTTGTTTAGTGCCCAACCACAAGTCATCGTTAAAATTCGTCACATTATTTACATCTCCTTGAATCAAGGTATTTGTGTCTCGGTAACTCCATTCTCCATCTATGTAATTTAAAACACCAATTCCCCCGTCCAGACCCACTAGTACTTCTCTGTGATTCTTTGGATTCTGAATAAACCTCCAGGGGTAGGCCAAACTAATTTTATTTAGTTTTCCTTTATGATAGTTATAAACACCGTCATTAACCGCAACCAACAGATGTTCAGTGCGATCTATGATTATTACGTCTAGTCCAAAACATTCCAGCTTAGTGGTTTGACTATTTATAAATCTATTTGCTTCTTTATCAAGATAAAAGAGTCCGCTATGCGTTGCAGCAAAAAGTGTGTCGCGATATTTAGTTAAACTTTCTACCGTACCAGTTAAGCCATATAATTGATCGTATTTGGATGTAGTTGAATTTATTTCAATTCTCGAAATTCCGTTAGAAGTTCCTACCCAAAGATTAGATTGTCGATCAACATAAAGGCAAGCACCATTAAGGTCTATGAGCCCCGTAGCATAGGTGATTTCATTTACCACATTCCCTTTGTCTGATATGAAATAAACCCCTACCCCTACTATTATTGTGCTAATTAATCCATTAGGCAAACGTTTAGCTGAATGAAATTCTTTACCTGCAAATTTGCTTGGGTCATCCCCAAAAGCTTTAAAATAATAGGTGCCAAGATCTTCATTTTTCCTCATTTCAAAAATCCCATTAACAGAAGTAAACAATAAATAACCTTCTCCATCAGATGTTTTGATCATCCCGTTTATTCTATTGTCTTTTAAAATTGGTCCACCAGTAAGCGGGTTAATTTCATTTTCAATTAAATCGCACAAACCTAAGGTTGGTAGGGCTACAAAGTAGTGATCATCCAATAAATAAGCATTAGCAATTTCAACGTCCGAATGTGTTGTAATTATTTTTTTCCGATCAGGGTATAAGTCGAATATATGATTGTGACACTGAAATAAAATGTGATTATTCTTCTTATGAATATTCCATACACTCTGAAAATCAGCGTGCTTTGCTTCTATTAGGTGAACCAGTGAATGATAGATCCATATACCAATACTGTCTTTTTTAAAGAATCCAAGTTCGTTTATTCCCCCTACGTAGATTGTATCGTTAATATAAAGTAGTGATTTAGCTGGAGATTCACCTTTTAACGCACGTTCTTTCCAATCCTCTCCATTGTAAATTAATAACCCTCCATTATTTGCAATGTAAATCAACTGGTCATCACCCTGCGTTATCTGCCAATTTTGAGCCTGAGAATTGTAATCTTTTCTCGGGAAATTTTGAATCGGAAGCTGGCCCACAGAAGTTTGAGACCTACCTTCTACACTGAATATTAAAATAATCAGCACTGACCAAATGATATGTTTCAATTTGCAAAAATACACCAAGAGAGTAAATGTAAAGAACGAACTCATTATTTCCTATTTTTACGGTGCACAGGAAGACGCAAATGGTCATATATTGCGGAACTAAATTCGAAGCTGAAAAAGGAATAAAAATGGAAGATAAGTTCAAGACATTAGATGAGAAGTCTGCCGAGGCTAGACTAGGAGGTGGAGAAGCACGAATTCAAGCTCAGCATGGGAAAGGAAAACTGACCGCTCGAGAAAGAGTTCATTTTTTAATGGATGAAGGAAGTTTTGAGGAAATTGGAATGCTAGTTCAACATCGTTCTTCAAATTTTGGGCTGGATAAGAAAAAATTCCTCGGTGATGGGGTGGTTACCGGTTACGGCACTGTGAATGGTCGATTGGTCTATGTTTTCTCTCAAGATTTCACTGTACTTGGTGGATCATTGGCAGAGGCGCATGCCGAGAAAATCTGCAAAATAATGGATCTTGCAGTTAAGAACGGAGCTCCTGTAATTGGATTAAATGATTCTGGAGGAGCTAGAATTCAAGAAGGAGTAGTTTCTTTAGGAGGCTACGCAGATATTTTTTATAGAAATACACGGGCAAGTGGAGTAGTTCCTCAGCTATCTGCGATTATGGGCCCTTGTGCGGGTGGAGCAGTTTACTCTCCGGCATTAACAGATTTCATTCTAATGGTTGAAAACACCTCTTACATGTTTGTTACAGGGCCAAATGTGGTGAAAACAGTTACAAATGAGGATGTGACTGCTGAAGAACTTGGAGGCGCATCAACCCATTCAACCAAATCTGGTGTCACCCATTTTTCATGTGAGAACGAGATTGAGGCCATTAATAATATTAAGGAATTACTGAGTTTCATGCCTCAGAATTGCGAGGAGGACGCACCTAAAGAAGCGTATAAACCTGCAAACGAAGTTCGGGAAAAATTGAATTCCATTATTCCAGACAATCCCAATCAACCTTATGATATAAGAGAAGTTGTTGACGGAATTGTAGATGCTGATTCGTTTTTAGAAGTACACAAAAATTACGCAGAGAACATTGTGGTTGGCTTTGCAAGATTAGCAGGTAGATCAATAGGAGTTGTTGGTAATCAACCAGCCGTTTTAGCGGGAGTATTGGATGTAGAGTCATCAAAAAAAGGAGCAAGGTTTGTTCGTTTCTGCGATTGTTTTAATATCCCATTATTGGTGTTAGAAGATGTTCCGGGATTTCTGCCAGGAACTGATCAAGAATGGAACGCGATTATTACTAATGGGGCCAAGTTGCTGTATGCTTTTTGTGAAGCTACGGTTCCTAGAGTTACGGTAATTACTAGAAAAGCCTATGGTGGAGCTTATGATGTTATGAATTCAAAACACATCGGTGCAGATATGAACTATGCATGGCCTTCAGCCGAAATTGCGGTAATGGGAGCTAAAGGTGCAGCTGAAATTATTTTCAAAGGGGAGATTAAAAATGCGGATAACCCAGAAGAAAAATTGAAAGAAAAAGAAGCAGAGTATGCGGAGCTTTTTGCAAATCCATATAATGCCGCTGCTAGAGGATATATTGATGAGGTAATTAAGCCGCATGAAACGCGCGAAAAACTAATTCGGGCATTTGCGATGTTGGAAAATAAAACAGAGAAATTGCCTAAAAAGAAACATGGGAATATTCCTTTATAAACGGGAAGAGTCTTTAATACTGCTCAACAATTAGTTCGATGAGCTGATATAAACTAATAATCTAAATAAAATGAAGAAATTAATTTATCCAATTATAGCAGTTGCCTTATTCGTGGTTTTTGCATTTACTCGAGGTGGAGATGAGATTAAAACGATTACGGTTGGCACCGATATGCCAAGTCAAGATGTTAGTTTAATCGCAACAGATGACAAGTCTTATAAGCTTTCGGATTTGAAAAAGGAGAATGGCCTTTTAGTTATTTTTTCTTGTAACACGTGTCCTTTTGTTGTTGGAGGAAAGGACAGTGACGGATGGGAAGGAAGATATAATGGTGTTTTGGAAGCCGCTATCAATAATGATATAGGGATGGTTTTGGTTAACAGTAATGCAGCCAAAAGAGATGGAGGCGATTCAATGTCTGACATGAAAAAGCATGCTAAAAAGTCAAATTTAAAATCTACTTATGTATTAGACGCGGGAAGTGTTATTGCCGATAGTTTTGGGGCAAGAACGACACCTCATGTATTCTTATTTGATGAAGAATTGAGCTTAGTCTATGCTGGGGCAATTGACGACAACGTAGAGAGTGCGGCTGAAGTTAAAGAGCATTGGTTAAAAGCAGCTTTGACTCAAGTTGGTAAAGGAGAAAGGGTAGATCCAGCTCAAACTCGTCAAAAAGGATGTAGTATTAAGCGAGTTAAATCGGAGTAAAATCAACGTAGAATTTTAAAGAGGCCTAGTGCCTCTTTTTTTTGCTCCAAACTTTAATTCATGTTATGAACTAGAACTCTTTGTTGATAAAAACGAAAGGTTAAAAGCAAGCATTCTTTGCATCTTTGTTCACAGTCTTTCAATAGTGAAATCAACTGTAAATAAATAGCTGTAAATGAACGTTTTAGTACTTGGATCTGGAGGTAGAGAGCATGCTGTAGCATGGAAGCTGGCTCAGTCTTCTCAATTGGTGAATTTATTTATTGCACCAGGAAATGCAGGAACTTCTTCTGTTGGTGTGAACGTAAATCTTGACGTAACGGATTTTGATGGAATTGCAGCGTTTTGCTTAGAAAACGATATTCAAATCGTGTATGTCGGACCTGAAGCTCCTCTAGTTCTCGGCATAGCTGATTATTTTGAGGAAAGAGAAGATTTAGCAGGCGTAACCATTATTGGGCCTAAAAAGGAAGGTGCAATTATTGAGTCGAGTAAAGACTTTTCAAAAGCCTTCATGAAAAGACATAATATTCCTACAGCGAAATACAAGTCTTTCACAAAAGAGACTTTACTAGGAGGGTATCAATATCTGGAGCAATCAAAACCTCCCTACGTTCTTAAAGCAGATGGATTAGCAGCTGGTAAAGGAGTGTTAATTATCGAAGACCTAACAGAGGCTAAAAAAGAATTGAAAAACATGGTTTCCGATGCGAAGTTTGGAGATGCTAGTGCCACTGTAGTTATTGAACAATTCATGGATGGACTTGAAGTTTCCGTCTTTGTTATTACAGATGGCCGCAGTTATAAAATTCTTCCAGAGGCGAAAGATTATAAAAGAATAGGAGAAGGAGACACGGGATTAATGACAGGCGGAATGGGAGCAATTTCTCCAGTTGCGTTTGCCAGCAGAGACTTCATGGACAAGGTTGATAATCAAGTGATTATTCCAACTATTAAAGGACTTAGAAAAGAAGGAATTGATTATTCAGGGTTTATTTTCTTTGGTCTAATCATGGTGAAAGGTGATCCGTATGTAATAGAGTACAATTGCAGACTTGGTGATCCTGAATCAGAAGTGGTTATGCCAAGATTGAAGTCAGATTTGTTAGACTTATTTGATGGAATCGCAAGTGGAACGTTATCAGAAAGAGACGTTCAAATTGATCCTAGAACTGCAACAACAGTTATGATGGTTTCTGGAGGTTACCCTGGAAGCTATGAAAAAGGGAAAGTGGTAAAAGGACTTCGAGATGTTACTGAGAGCATCGTTTTTCATGCGGGAACAAGTGACGAAGGTGGGATTGTTAAAACAAATGGAGGTAGAGTAATGGCGGTAACTTCATATGGAAAAGACATGGAAACCTCATTGAAAAAGTCATACGAGTCTGTAGATAAAATTCAATTTGAAGAAAAGAGCTTTCGAAAAGATATCGGATTTGATCTCATAAAAAAGCCCCAGAAAGCATAAGCTACTGAGGAAAAATTTCTTTTAAAAAAGCTTAAGATTATTTAATCTGATCAGGGTCAGCTGCAGCCGCCTTGTTGTATTTGTTTTGTAAATACATCCAAACGAAAAGCGCGATAAACCCTAAACCAAGAATTCCAACGTTTGGAGCGCCAAGAGGTCCGGTATCGCCTATTGGCTCAAGTAACGTTTCAAAAATCCAGTAGAATAAATCTCCTAAGGGGTATGCTATCCAATCCATTGTTTTGATTTTAGATTTGAAACAAATGTAAATAATATTTCTACATCTGAAAAACTATATTTGCATTCAGTGATCTATCGTTTATATAAATCGAACTTATCAATTGTTTTAATTGGCCTTCCAATCATCATATTCTTGCTATGGTTAGGTCAATTTAATAAGGAAGCCGTCAACATTGCGGTAGAGAATCCAAGCACCCTTTTTGGAAATTTTAAATCATCGTTGACTTGGGTATGGCTGGATCAGTTAGTTGCTATGCTCATTATAGTTCTAAGCGCGATTTTAATCAACTTTATCATAAATAAAGAAGAGTTCTTTGGAAAGCATACGTTTATTCCAGCTTTCTCTTATGTCTTAGTGATGAGCCTGTTTAAAGAGTATCAATCTCTTCATCCGATTATTATTTCCA
>JBLIOB010000069.1:0-17262 GCA_047639575.1 Parvicellaceae bacterium | reverse complement strand
ACTGAAACAGAAACTGTAACAGAACATCCACTTGAATCGGTGATCGTACAGTTGTATGTTCCTGCAACAAGACCAGTTGCAGTTGCAGTGGTTTGGTTAGAAGAATCATCCCACAAAAAAGCGTATGGTGAGGTACCACCGGCACCAACTGCTGAAACAGAACCGTCCGTTCCTCCATTGCAACTTACATTCGCATCAACCGAAGTAGTTCCTGTTGGAGCACTCGGATTAATTACAGTAACAGTATCGTTATATGAACAACCACCCGCATCACTAACAGAAACAACATAGACGCCAGCACCAAGGTTGGTAGCAGTTTGAGTTGTTTGATTAGCGGCTGCAGCATCCCAAACGTAAGTGAAAGGTCCGGTACCGCTAGTAGAAACTGCCGTAGCAGAACCATCTGTTAATCCACACCCTGAATTAGTTGTCGTTGAGGCGAAAGTGAATTCCGTACATGAAGGTGTAAAACGCGCACGTACTACAGCAGTATTAGGGAAACCGAGGCTTTCTAAAGTTCCATGAGGCCCGCCAGCTATGCTCCCAAAAACGGTGCCAGCAGTAAATAAATCATTAGTAAATGCTAAAGCCATATTAGCCGAAGAAAAATATTCCTTAACGCCAACATAGTAGCTCCCTGGTGCCAACACAAGTGGATTAGATGATAAATCAGTAACAGCAAGTGTATAAACTCTTCCTGAGCTAGAAGAATCAGCAGTTGTGAAGATATGCTCAACACTCTGACCTACTAATGTAGTTGGAACACCCGCAACTGTGGAGTAAATGATTACTTGTGTAGTATCCCCTAAAATTCCATTTCTAAAAAAGAACACAGAATCCATGATTCCAGAAGCATTTACCTCATAAACGTTTCCTAGATCGGCTGCTGTTCCAGCACCTATGCCTAACGCAATAGTAATGTTTCCGTCATCACGTGAATAGTAATTTGAATCAACAATAAAAAAGTAACTTAATGTGTCGTTTGTAGGATCAACATCTGTACCTAAAGCGGTCGAAATTAAATACTCAAATTCGTACGTTCCAGCTCCAGAAGGTGTATAAGTGCCAGCATTAAGAGATGCACTTGTTCCAGCGCTGATTGCGGTTGAAGCACTGGCCGTTGTTTGCACAAGTCCAGCGTTGTAATAAACATTGCAGGTAACAACAGCATCAGTAATGTTGTTTGTTCCAACATTTGAACAAAATGCCTCTAGATTCATAGCGGCAACTTGCGGTAAAGGAATTTGTGTATACTCCCCAGCGACACTGTCAATTGCGAGATCATCATTTGAAAGTACGTTTTCAACTATTACATTATCAATTTGCAAAATGTATTGGTCTGTAGAGTTGTTCCGATAAGCAACCCAAATGGATCCCCCTGCGAACGCAGCCAGAGAAACAGATTGAGAAGACCATACTCCACCACTTGCAGCAGCAACAGTATATACCAATGTTCCACTTGCTCCAGTGAAATCGGCAGGAACAGGGGTTCCACCCGCCAATGCCGTAGTTACGTATACTTCGTAACCGTCAGGATAGGCTGGATCAGTCGCATTTTCCTCCCATGAAAGCTGCCCGTTAGCAGCTATCCCACTAATCATTGGAGTCATCATCCAATCGTCTGTGGCCATAATAGGGTCCAACCAAGAAGTTGACATAGCAACAGAATCAGTCGCATCAAAGAGGTCTGCATTAATTTCCCAAGATGCTGTTGTGCTCCCAAAAGTTCCAGTGACTCCAGCATTCAGGGTTCCACCATCAACATCCATTAAAGTCCAACCTTGGGCAGCAAAACCACCAGCCTGATCGAAACTCTCAGCAAAGAGGATCTGAGCGTGTGTTGTAGAAGCTGAACATAACAGACCTCCACATACTATTGTTAATATAAACTTTCTCATTACTTAATGTTTTTTTTAGTTACAGCCTTAACTTTCTTTGGCTCATTTAATAGCATAGCTTCTTTTCTAGTCGTTGGTTGTTGTTTGACTGTAGTTTTAGCTGTGTTCTCAGAAGTTGTCGTCTTGTTTTTCAAAATAGACTTGGTTTCAACTTTTTCAGTTGGGGCTTTAACCGTCTGTTGTGCATTAACAAACATGCACGAACAAACCAGCCCTATAGTTAGTAAAGTAATTTTCATAGTTTAATAATATATTGAGTTTTAACTTATTTAAAGGGTAATTTTAAGGCGCAAAAATAATGATTTTTTCAACTCACACAACTGTTTTACGATCCATTTCAGATATCAACATTCTTCTAGAAATTGTAATCTTTAATATAAGATACAGCGTCACTTAATGCAGCGTCTAGAACTATAAGCAAGTCTCTAATCCCCCAGAGAACAAAACAAAACAACCGATAGAAAGGTATTTTCATTTTTACTTCTTCGAGAGTTTGACCAGAATATAGTGTTGATTGGAGGACAGAAATCATTGATAACTTAAGAATAGAATGTTCGAAACTGCTATGCAACTATACCATTTTTGACCTGAACGTAAGGATCGCCTGTTGCCTTTTCAAGATAATCTCTCAAGGAAATGAAATAACGAGCCCAGCTAAAATTACAACTCGCTAAAAATTCTGTCTGTTTTGTCCATCCACTGCGGTAAAACTCAATTTTAATTTTATAGTTTGCCTTGGACAACTTAAACTCTATTACTATATCCAACCATTCGGGTGCGCCTCTATACATACTCAACGGTAATAGGAGTTTGGATTGATTTGGTCTACTTTAACATTTATAAATGCTCCAGAACCATACTTGATTTCAATAATTCCAAGGTGATCTTCATTTCCCGAAGTATTACTACTTCACCAGTTCTTAATTCCCTCAATAGTAGAAATAGCTTTAAAAATTTGTTCTATTGGTGTATCAATGTGGAATATATGAGATATCGTTGCATGACTTACTTTCTATTAATTGGATAGACTAATTAACTACTCTACGCTGTTTCCTTTATTTTATAAGACATGGCCTCTAATCCGACTTGTTTTCTTAAAATACCCATCTGACCTAAATGATAGGCTTCGTGATGCATAATAAAGGCCATAAAGCCTTCCATTGTATCATCCGAAATAGGCACTTTAGAAGGAGGTAATCCACCCCAAGCTTCAGCAGGCAAATTTGCTAAACCAGCGCTTATTTTTGGAGAAATTTCATTCCAAGCTGCTTTAATTTTAGCTAAAGTCGGATATGTTTTGCTCTTGTCTAGTTTTTGATCATGTCCAAAAAATCCATCGAATGAAGTATCTGGCTCGAAGCCACCGAATTGTGACATACCCATTCTAGTTCCAACTAGATGGCCAGCCAGCCATATAAAAGGATTGTGATTGTCGTTAGTTTGCTCCCAAGCTTGATCTTGAGAAATACCTTCCATGCAATTGTTAAACAAGGAAGTATGTAGATCAAATTGTGCTTTAATAATGCTCATGATTTTCTTTTTTAATATAGAAGGGCCGTGCAATGGTTGCGACCCTTTAATTTTATTTGGTATTGACTAAGACTACATTGGCAGAGCCTCACGGATCTCTACGTTTCCGTCATATTCGAATACAGGACAAGGCTTAGACAATTCAACCGCATGTGCCATATCGTTAGCTTTGATTAATAAATATCCGCCTACCACTTCACCTGCTTCAGTTTTGGCTAATGAATCACTTGTTCCATTGTTGGTTAACATTGTTCCTTCTCCAGAAAGCGGAAGTCCGCCAGCTAAGTTTCCACTTCCCTGTAATCCACCCATATACTCACCCCATGCTGCCATATGCGCGTTCTTTCCTTCTTCTGACGATTCAGCCATTCTTGCATCTCCGCCTCTAAATAATAATAAGTAATCTTTCATCTTTTAAATTTTTGTTAGTAATAATATCGTTTCATTGTCACAAGGCAAACATACAACGGCAAAACGTGACAACACATTGGGTATAATGACAACTTAAGGGGGTAATAATGACAAACGGTTTATCTACCTTTGAATTATAAAATTCAATCATGAAGCACATAACTATTTTTGTACCGAAAGGAATTAATATTCTATCTAGCGTAGTTGGACCATACAAAGTATTTAACCGAGTAAATTCAATTTTAGTTCAGAAGGGTTTACAGCCTTTTTATCAGGTTGAAGTAGTGGGCACAGAGTTAGTCAATTCGCAGTATGATGATATATTCTCGGTTAATTGCGAAAAAACTTTTGATCAGATTGAGAACACGGATTTAATAGTGATACCAGCTTGCCAGCCTGAATGCTTACCAGAAATGTTACTGGATAATAAGGAAGCCATTAAATGGATTAGAGATCAACATTTATTGAAGGGTACGGAAATAGCTAGTCTTTGTGTGGGAGCTTTCTTTCTAGCTAGCACCGGATTGATTAACGGTAAACAATGCGCAACGCACTGGGCTGTGGCAGATTCATTTCGTACGATGTTTCCTGAAGTTAACTTGGTAGATTCTAACGTGATAGTCGATACAGATGGATTCTATTCTTCTGGAGGCGCTTATTCATTTCTGAATTTATTAATTCATCTAGTTGAGAAATTTAACGGAAAGGAAATAGCCATTCTATTAGCTAAACAATTCCAAATAGAATACAGCAGAGACAATCAAAATCAGTTTGCCATGTTCTTTGGACAGAAACAACATGAGGATCACGACATCTTGAAAACACAGTTATATATTGAATCTAATTTCCAAGATAAAATATCAGTAGATGAGCTGGCAAATATGGTAGCAGTGAGCAAAAGAAACTTTATCCGAAGATTTAAATCTGCAACCAGTAATACGCCCTTGGAATATATCCAGAAAGTTAAGGTTGAAGCAGCTAAACGTCAATTGGAAACTGAAAACATTGGAATTAACGATGTTATGTATTCCGTTGGTTACAATGATGCTAAATCCTTCAGAGAACTTTTTAGAAGAGTAACAGGATTAAGTCCAAACGATTACAAGCTTCGCTACAATCGAGCGGCAGTAGTTGTTTAAGTCATAGTTAATTAAGACTCAAACATTAAACCATACTTAAGCTTAGTAATCGGCATTTTCTCAGGCAAATCAGTTTCACCTAGCTGCTGTCTAACATCGATCTCTATGGTTCTACATAAAGAAGACAGCGGAATATCTGCTGCTCTACCTTCAAAGGGATCTTCAGTAATAGTTCCAGCTTTATTTAGCATCATAAAAACAAAAGAAATCATCGTGGTAATAGGAATTACAGCCCAATGAATATCATGAACCAAAGAAAAAGGTAACAGAATTACGAAAAGCCATAAAAATATAGTCGTGAAATAAGAATAGTAGTAAGGGAAAATGGTTTTTTTAATACGCTCCGCTTTACCTTGAAGGTCGTACATTTCCTTAATTCGATTTTCCATTTGCATGTGCCTAAAATCATCTAAAAAGCCTTTTTCATGAGCTTTTTTTAGTGCAATGCCTTGCCGGTGTAACAGCATTGTAGCACGGTTTCTGTCGGAAGCAAGCAGCTGATATTCCTCTTCGCTTAAGAAAGGCTTTAAATCTTCCCAAGTGTCTTGACCTCTTAATTGAATTCTTAAGGCATTAATCCATGCTAGATGTCGATAAGAAAGATCTCGCTGTATTTTGGCAATTTCCTCATCTGAAACATCTCCTTTAGCAAATACTTCAGTTACAAAACTGCCTGATTCCATTGCAAAAGTTCGACTAATGTTTACCACACCGCCCCAAACTTTTCTTGCTTCCCACCACATGTCGTAAGCCGAATTATTCCTAAACCCTAAAAAGATTGCTAACGCTCCACCAAGAATAGAAACAGGTACTACACTTAACTCTAAAAGATGATAATCATAAACCTCACACATAACAGCAACAGCGCTGCTTAGCGCAATAAATATACATATGCTTAGCCAGTTGGATCTAAAAATTCCCCAGGCTTGCCAAAATGGGTTTTTCGAAAATCTAATTATCATTTAGTCCGTTGGTATATCCTTTAGTACATCTTTTAAAAATCCCCAAAACTTTTGGACAGACTTTATATTCACTTTTTCATCCGGAGAATGTGGATTCCTTATTGTAGGTCCAAAAGAAATCATATCCCAATTTGGGTATTTCTCTCCTAGAATCCCACATTCAAGTCCAGCATGGCAAGCTTGTACACGAGGTTTTTCATTAAACAAACTTGAATATTTATCTACCATTAAGGTCAATATTTCGCTATTTGGATTCGGAGCCCAACCAGGATAAGATCCTGAATGCTCAACTTCGCACCCCATCAATTCAAAAGCAGAACCTATTTTATGTGCAATGTCCATTTTTGAAGACTCAACAGAACTTCTTTGCAAACTTTGAGTCTTAAACTCTCCTCCTTGAACAATTACTCGCGCTAAAGATGAAGACGTTTCCACTAAATCAGGCATAGCTGGACTCATTCTATAAACTCCATTACTCAAGCAATTAATTGCATGCGTCATTTTAACCTGATCATTTAAGGTCATGACTTGCCCTGGCATTTCACATTGTTTTAAAGCAATGTCTAATGAAGGTTCTGTAATACTAAACTCAGATTTAATCAATCTTACCCTGTTCTTAAAAGCATCTAAATATGTTTCTCCAATTATGACAATGGTTGCAAAAGATTCTCGTGGAATAGCATTTCTTAAGCTACCTCCATCTATTTCTGAAACTCTTAATCCATATTGGTCAGTATCTAGCAACAATCTATTCATTAAGATGTTAGCATTTCCTTTTCCAAGATGAATATCCATTCCAGAATGTCCACCTTTTAATCCTGTTATGGAAATTTCGTAACCTGTTGAATTCTCAGCTGGAGCAGTTTGCTGATATTCGTAATATGTATTGGTGTCAATTCCTCCGGCACATCCAATCGAAAACTCATCGTCATCTTCTGTGTCAAGGTTTAATAAAATTTTGCCTTCTAATACTCCTGTTTCTAATTCAAAAGCACCAGTCATTCCAGTTTCCTCATCAATTGTAAAAAGAGCTTCAATTGCTGGGTGAGTCATTTCTTTCGAAGACAACACAGCCATAATTGCTGCCACTCCCATTCCATTATCAGCACCTAATGTAGTGCCATCCGCTTTCACCCAATCTTCATCTATTAGTGACTTGATTCCCTCTTTATTAAAGTCAAAATCGGTGTCTGAATTTTTTTGATGAACCATATCTAGGTGGGCTTGCATCACAACCGTTTTACGATCCTCCATACCCAAAGTGGCTGGCTTTTTGATGATTACGTTACCAACTGGGTCAGTATACGTGCTCAATCCTAATCGCTCACCAAAATCAACAATGAAAGCAATTACTCGTTCTTCTTTTTTTGAAGGCCGAGGCACCGCATTTAAATCTTCAAAATGATTCCAAATTTCTGATGGCTCTAAGTTTCTAACTTCACTCATAACGTGTATAGACAAAAAAGCCTCCCACGTCCCTGAAAAGAGATGAAGAAGGCCAATTAAATTAAATGTGTTTAAGCAGGAACTCCGATTAATTCCGCCATCTTAAGGCCTAATTCTGCAGGTGAATCAACAACATGAACACCGCATTCTCTTAAAATTCTTTTCTTCGCTTGCGCAGTATCTTCTTCTCCGCCAACGATTGCTCCTGCATGTCCCATCGTTCTGCCAACTGGGGCTGTTTCACCTGCAATAAAGGCAACTACAGGCTTCGTGCCGTTTTCTTTAATCCAAGCTCCGGCCTTAGCTTCAAGGTTTCCACCAATTTCACCGATCATAATAATTCCGTCAGTATCAGGATCTTCCATTAATAATTTAACTGCATCTTTTGTAGTGGTACCAATAATTGGATCTCCACCAATTCCGATAGCAGTAGACTGACCTAATCCAGCTTTAGTGATCTGGTCAACAGCTTCATAAGTTAGTGTTCCTGATTTAGAAACAATTCCAATTCTTCCTGGCTTAAAGATAAACCCTGGCATAATACCAACTTTAGCTTCCCCAGCAGTCATTACTCCTGGACAATTTGGCCCAATCAATGTGGTATCTTTATCTGTAAGGTATTCTTTCACCTTAACCATATCATTCACAGGAATTCCTTCTGTAATACAAACGATTACTTTGATACCTCCTTCAGCCGCTTCCATTATTGCATCTGCTGCAAATGCAGGTGGTACAAAAAGAATAGATACATCAGCACCGGTTTGCTTAACAGCATCTTCAACTGTATTGAAAACTGGCCGATCTAAATGCGATTGTCCTCCTTTACCTGGGGTTACCCCTCCCACTACGTTCGTTCCATACTCAATCATTTGACCAGCATGAAATGTTCCTTCACCACCTGTGAACCCTTGAACTATTACTTTAGAATCTTTATTTACTAAAACGCTCATTTTCCTTGTTAAAGTTGTTATGTCGCTAAAGTAATAAATCAAACCGTTTCTTGCTAAATAACAATTGAATTATTCGAATTGTCCTTTATGATTTATTGTGAATTTCTAAATACCCGCCACACCTGAGCGCAAACGCATATTGAAACCTATTTCGAGCGACTGAATACACTTTACTCATGTAACGAATCGTTAATCTACGTGTTATCACATTAAACAAACCTATAATATGAAGCCCCTAACTCTAGCTAATTTTCTGTTCTTATTCTTATGCCCTTATTTCGGATTTGCTATTACACACAACTCCCTAAATATCAATGAGGATGAGTTCGAAAATGTAACTAAGCTCGCACTCAACGGTATCGATCTTTCGAAAGAACAATTGAACTTTTCTCGATTTCCAAACCTCAACGCGCTGTCGTTAAGAAGCACAAATATCAGAACATTTAAAAAATCTGATTTAGCTGCGTTGAAGAAAGTAAAAGTGCTAGACCTTTCGGATAATCCTTTATTGGATTTGGAACATTTCTTATCCAACTATCCTGAGTCAAACTCTCTTCAATCCTTAACGATAGAAAATAGCGCTTTACTCTATATCCCAATGGAATTAAAGAATCTAAATAGTTTAATCAAACTAGATCTCAGTGGTAACTCCATCATTTACCTTCCTGAAAACGTAAAATATTTAAATCAGCTTTCCTACGTTGATCTGTCTGACAACCAGCTTGCCACGATGCCTTTTGGCGTTATGAGCTGGCAAAAGTTAAAACGTCTTGATCTGGCTAATAATGTTGGGCTATCTCCAGAAAGTGTTGTTGAAATTTTAGAGTTTGTACCAGAAATCGAGTCAATAAATATGAGTGGTATGATCCGGATTCCAAGAAACGTTAAAAACTTGAAATCAAGAACCATGACTTTTAATCAAATGCGTACGGCTGATTTACCTGAAGATATCGCGGAAAACACAAGTTTAAATTGCTTGAGTTTAAATGGTCAAACCGAACTTGACAAAAATCAAATCAAAGTAATCAGAAGTCTTAAAAATATTGATCAATTAATAATTGAATCAAATCATGTGGTAAACACAGCTTGGCTTTATGATCTGAAACATCTTAAAATGCTAAACATATCGAGGAATGATGTTAGTTTAACTGAGATTGAATCCTTGAAATCCGCGCTTATGAGTACTGAAATACACGCTGAAGATCAGAATAGTTCTTCTCGATCATTCGGAATTAACATTCCTGTTGATTATTTACGCATTGATCCGATCATTAACAAAGTAGTTGTAACTGAGAATACCACTTTGACATTTGAAAGTGGTACCGAAATTGAAATCCCTGCCAATTCTATCCGGGCTCAAAATGGCGAGAAATTCATAGGCGCAGCTTTTGTTTCGTTTACAGAATATCGAGATCAATTAGATGTATTTGTTTCTGGTGTGCCGATGGAGTTTCAGCAAAATGGGGAAAACGTCCAAATGTCATCTGCTGGTATGTTTAATATTGAATTTGTAGATGAAAAAGGAAACGAATTAGCGGTCGAATCTGGTCAAATCAAAGTAGAAATGCAAGTTTCTTCAATGAGTGAAGAGTACGCAAAATGGCAGTTAACAGATTCTTTATGGCAGCTATTGCCAAATGAGCCTTATGAAATTTTCACAGCGGCTTTCATTAACCCGTTCCCATTCGGAAGCGAAGCTTGGAAAAATTGGAAAAGGCTAAAGTCCTCTGATATTTATTCAGATCGTGTTGATATCAAGTTAAAGGTTCAAACTCGTAAAAAGATTATGGATTTCACATTTTTTGAAAGAAATCAAAAACTAAAAATGCGAGATAAGAATTTGAAGTGGGATCATTTAAACATTTTAACAAACAACTCATGGCGCTATGCAGGAGACGATTTCAAAAATGATCGAAATCAATTATCTAGTGTGATTAAGAAAATAAATCACGCGAACAGGGATGCTCGCAAGAGAGACTTAATTGGGGATAAATATGAGAAGACGAGTCCAAATTTGATTTTAGATACTTGGTTAACGGCAAATTCAACAACAGGCGATGCGTTTATCATGAATATTCAAATGCTGCAAGACACTATTCAAATTCCGGTATTACCAATTATAAATAGCGAAGATGCATTTGTAGTACAAAAGAAAACCGCAGAGATTTTCAATCGATTGGACAAGAAAAGATCTAAGTCTTTAAGCGATTGGGCCAGTATTCAATTAGACCGAGATCAACAAGTAAAAACCTATGAGGCTGATCTTAAAAAGTTTGAGAGAACTGGGCGATCTCGAATGTATGATCAAAATAAATTTAATACTGGTACAGTAAGAGGGGTAACAATTATGTATCCTGGCTTCCATAATGTTGATCGAATTCTACCTGAAACAAATCGTACGCCAATACTGGCTCAGATAACTGATGATTCTACGGGAGAAAAATTAGATTATCAAACCTTATATGTACTTGATAAAGTAAACAACACGGTAAGCCTTTTTGAAAAATTCAAATCTCCAAAATATACCAAAAACGGTCAGTGTAGTTTAATTGCAATTCTGCCAAAGAATCAATTGGCCTTTTGCTCTGCCGATCAATTTGATTTATTAAAAGATGGAAGTAGCACTGATCAAATTCCATTGACTGTATTGAAAGAAGAAATCAGTTTATCCGAACTAAGAACGAAGATGAATGACTAAAGCTGTTTTTATATTTCTGCTAGCAAGCTCTTGTAGTATTGCAATTGGTCAGACTAGAAAAGGGTTTATCCAACAACTTGATTCAATAGTTCATGTTAATCCATATATCGCTGATAACGATTATAAATCCTTTTTGAAAGACAAGGAAATAGATAAGGTATTGGATGTAAACGATATAAATCAGGATTTAATAGATGCTACAGTTTTTTTTCTTGCCAATCGTAAACGAGCCCGAGCTGGAAAAGAACCGTTAAAATATTGTCAAAAATTACAGGCTGTAGCAATAAACCATGTTAATTATTTTAATTCCAAAAAGTTTATTAATGAACCAAAGAAAAGAGCTTACTTCGAAAAATCAACAAGTCAAATACTTGATTCTTTAGCAATCGATTACGGAATGATGAAGTATGCTGTTGCGAGACCAAATGCTGTTAAATATAAAAGAAGCAGAACCTATTATCATGCATTTCACAGCGAAACTAGCACTGGTTTATATTATGGCGAAAGACCTGGAATTAAAGACTCACTTAAAAATAAAAAACCTGTTAAAAATTATACGTACCGGGAGTTAGGAAAGGAAATTTCAAATGAGTGGTTTTCCAAGCAAAATAAAAAAGATGCGAGCAACAAAGGCTATGAATTCGGAGCTTGTTCTGTTAAAATTGATCTAATTACATTGAATAGAAAACGAATTCCTGCGGCTGCAACTATACTTGTTTTAGGAGCGTTTAAAACCAGATTGATCAACGCCTCTTTGACTCAAACCAAATAGGTTTCAATCCTCTTCAGGAACCCCGATAAGTTTGATATTCACTTTTGAAGCTTTTTTGAAGTCAGTCCCATCATCAAACGCATCCTCATCTTCTTCATCATATTTCCACTCTAGCGTAATATTCAACCCTAGCGCTAACTGTCTATCTACTTCTTGAAAGAACATCACCAACATTTTGGTTGAGGTGGTATTGTAGTAATACAAATAGAAACTAATTGTAAAATTTGACTGATCCGAATTTTTGGCATCTTCAAGCCAACGATATAGCTTTTCGAAGAAAGGTCCTGGATGTTCTGGAAGTAATCGTCCTTCTAAATCAAGGCGGTTATCAGACGTGTCATATGACACTTTTGGTGTGTTGGCAGTTTCTTCTAAATTTAATTCGATCATAGTCATTTATTAAAGGCGAATTCCCATTACTAGTACATCATCAATTTGGGCTAATTCCCCACTCCAATCTTCAAAATTCGACTTCAATTTATCAAACTGTTCGTCAACATGCAAATCAGAAATTTCTACAAGCAACTGTCGAAACTTACTTTTCATGAATTTTTTACCCTTTTTGCCTCCAAGCTGATCGTGGTATCCATCAGAAAACAGATACAACATTGCATCCTTTGGCAGTTTCAATTTCTCACTTTCAAACGCTTGTCCTTCTTCTAAGATCGTTCCAATTGCGAAGCGATTTGCTCTAACTTCATTGATCTCCTTATTAACTACATAATAAAGTGGATTAAAAGCTCCTGCATATTCAATTTCAAAAATATCTCCTTTTTTAGATCCTATTTTACAAACTGACATATCCATTCCATCACGCACTTGGGTTTCCTTCGTAGAATGCAGTCTTCGTAATAATCCTTCATTCATTTTTTCAAGAATCTCTGCAGGATCAGTAATTCCATGCATTTTCACGATTTGGTTTAAAAGATCATTTCCTGTAATAGTTAAGAATGCTCCCGGAACTCCATGGCCAGTACAATCAATTGCTGCAACGATGAGGGCATCATCTTCTGTTCTTGTCATCCAATAGAAATCACCACTTACAATATCCCTCGGTTCAAAGTAAACAAATGCTCCATCCATCATTTGATTAAAATCAGACTGATCTGGTAAAATTGCTTTTTGCAACCTGCTTGCATAATTAATACTGTCAGTAATATCGTTGTTCTTCTCAATCACTAATAGTTCATTCTCTTTTTGCGTGGTAATATCAGAATCAATAATTACTAAATTTTTAAGCTTATCGGCCTCATCAAATACGGGCGTTAAAGTGGATTGAAGCCAAACAACCGTTCCATCTTTCTTGATGTACTTTGATTCATAACTCACTCCTTCCTTAGTTGAGACACAACGATTGATATATTCTCCGGCATTTTTATTTCCACTTCCACCGATGAGATTTCCTTCATTTTCAATAATCCAATCATCTAGCGTTAAATCGTACAGTTTCTCAAAACTTTCATTTGCCCATAGCAGATCTCCATTTGGAGCACAAATAATAACCACATTATCGGTATTACTTGCTACAATAGAAAGCTTTTCGAGTTCCGCATTTTGATCAAGAATTTTTTGCTCAAACCTTTTGGTTACCGTGATATCTCTTATGATACTTAATGTTGCGTCATAACCTTTGTAGTAAATATCCACTGAACTGATGTCAACGATAATCTTTTCGCCATTACTTTTAACATGGTGGAATTCGTCCACATTAAAATCAATTTTTCTTTCTCCATCACTTCCTACAATAATTTCATCTTCTGGATGGAAATCAATCGATGATTTTGATAATACTTCTTCCTTAGAATATCCATAAATGTGGAGGACAGCATTGTTACAATCAATAAACTTCCCTGTAGCTTTATCGGTGATAAAAATTGAATCAGAAATTTGTTCGAATAGTCGTTTGTAATCTTCCTCGCTTCTAATTAAAGCGTCCTGAGCTTTTTTTATTTCTGTGATCTCAGAATCAATTGCAACCAACTTTCTCAAGTTCCCATCTATATCTAGAATAGGTGTTAGCGTTGTTTGCATCCATCTCTTCGACCCTTCTACTTCCATATAGGATTCATATTGGACTGATTCTTTAGACGATTTGACGATAGAAATTGCTTTCTCCACTCCATCATAGGTGGACGCACTTTGAATAGATTTATTTTCAGCAGTCTTGAGATTCTCCATTGTAAGCCCAGTCAACTTACTATATGCATCATTCATCCATTCGTATTCGCCTTGAGCGTTGGCAATTACAATTGCGTTATCCGTTTCACTAGCCACAATGGAAAGTTTTTCTAATTCCTCGTTGGCTTGACCTAGCTTCTCATACGTTAGTCCATTTTGAATTGCACTGGTTACATAAGGAGCAATTAAATCCAGAATTTGAACATGGTACTCATTGTATGCAAACTTTTCATAGCTCTGAATTGAAATTAATCCAATCACATCTTCACCTGACATTAGTGGTTTATAGATTACCGACATAGGAAGTTGCTTACTTGTATCTCCTAAATCTTTAGAAAATATTTGGTATTCTTTCAATAGGTCATTAATATGGATTGACTTTTTATTTCTAACGCACCAGGCACCTGGGTGATTATCATTATCAACATTAGCTGTATTTAACGTATCGAAAACTTCACCATGTTCAATTCTATATCTATCTATTATTTGTTTGGTTTCTTTGTTGTATTCGGCAATTACCAAGAACTCGACAAACATCATTGAATTCAAATTCTGAAAAATGGTATTGAATATTTCAGATAATTCTAAAGTCGCAGTTATCTCTTGCCCAATTTGACCAATTCGATTCGTAGTTTCATAAGAACGATTATTGTTAATGGCAACTGCTAAATAAGAGCTGATGTTGTTAAGCACTTCCAAATGTCGATCAGAAAATGCATTTTCCTTCGTATTCTGAACCGATACAAACCCAAGCACCTCATCGTTAAAAACGATAGGCAAATACAATATGCTTTTAGTTGGTTCACCGTTTTTTGGATCGTGAACAAAACTTGGAACCAGCTTTAATAATTCATCTACTGTTCCTGTATTTATTGGCTTTTTATTTTCTACAACATAATTACATAACGGCACACTTGCATCCATTTCAAATTCCCAATCCTCGGCAATAATATTACCAAGCTCATACAGTCCAATGATCTTGGCACCATTGGTTCTCAAGTTATACGTTCCAAAAATGAAGCTTTCCAAGTCCATTAGAGTGGTAAGACTTTCCATTAATGTTTTGGCAATTAACTTCATATCAAAAGTTGAAGTAATTGTTTTGCCAATCTCAGACAAGGTCGATAAGTTTTCGTAAGATTTCCAATTATCCAGCGCTACCGCTATGTAAGCACAAAGGTTTTTGAAAAGTTTAGCATGTTTATCAGAAAATCCGTTTTCCACGAAACATTGCATTGTCGCAACTCCTAATCTTTCTTTACCAAGAGTTATTGGTACATAAATAACCGACTTACATACTCTCCCATCTACAGGGCGTAACGCCTTATCGTCTTTATATGCATCTAATTCATCAAGTGAATTAATATGAACTAATTTTTGCTCAATAAAACAAATGGTTCCGGGCATCATTGTGTTAAGGTCTTGGCTTCCGCCAGATAACATTTCCCCATCCTCTATAAAACCAGGGAAGTCTAATGCGTTTGTAATCGGATTATGCACACCTATTCCGAATCCGTCCAGATCAATTACTTCTGACAGCTTGTCGTAAGCTGTATAAAGGACATCTATTGGGTCCGTTTGTGCCGTAATTTCTTGCCCTAATTCGTTGATTATTCTTAACTCAGAATGAGATAAAGAGTTATTAAAAGCTATACTGAGATAAGACCCCAGCGTTTTCATCACCTCAACATGGTACTTATTGTAAGCATTTTTCTTTTGACTTTGAACTGAAAAGATGCCAATTACCTCGTTTTGAAATATTATTGGGAGATAAATAATAGACTCATGCGGAGCTCCATCATGCGTTTTATACGTTTTAATGTACTTAAATTTTTCTTCATGATTTGAAAGGTGAATAACTTCCTTATCTCGCACTGTAACTGTCGCAAGGGTCTCTCTCTCATCAACAGAATAGCTAACTCCATCAGCAATTTTCTCGCCATCTTCGTATACTCTAATATATTCAATGAGCCCTTTGGAAGTATTATAAGTGGCCAATAAAAAAGTAAAAGCGTCTAATAGGTTAGATAGTCTTTTATACAATTCTTCGGCTATTTTCTCCATATCTAGTGTAGAAGAAATTTCATGACCTATTTCTGAAAGAATCGTTAAATTATTAAACGAAGTAATGTTGTCTATAGCCACAGCGACATACGGAGCTAAACTTTCTAGGAGCTGGACGTCTCCTTTTGAAAATTGGTTTTCTGGCTCAGATTGTACCGTGATTACGCCAAGGCATTTATTCGAATACAGCAACGGCACGTAGATTATAGACAAAGTGTCTACTCCATGCTCAACAACGTAGCTTTCAGAGACAAATTCTTTAAAATCGCTTTCTGAGCTTGTATGAATAGTGCGCTCACTATTAAAGCTTATTGCGGAAATTCTATTAGAATCAATAGGATCAATATGATGATCCAAAAACGTTCCATTTTCTATGTAATCATCAAATTCTAATCCTTGGACCAACGCATTATAAGAGCCTATCCCGAATCCTTCAAAAGGCATTACGCGCTGAAGCTTATCGTGCATCAAAACAGAAATCTCTCGAATAGATGTCATTCCTGTGATCTCCGCACCTAATTCAGTAATTTCTTCAATATTTGAGTGAATCTTCGCATTATTCATGGCTACAGCCAATGAAGACGATATGGTCATCAATAAATCGACTTGAGAAGGAGAATAAGCATTTTGCTCAAAACTTTGGACAGTAAGAACTCCTAAACAGTCATCCTCGTATATTAATGGTAAGCAAATTAACGATTGAGGTAAATCTCCAATATCTGTTAAAGGCTTCTTCAAGTACTTTTTAAAATCTTCCTGACTTCCAATTAAAATTGGTTTTTTATTTTGAATACACCATACTGAAAATGATTCAATCTCATCGATGTTGTGACCTTTCCCCTCTCCTAATAATTCCCCATTCTCATAAAACCTTAAATAGGATACTTCTTTAGTAATAGAACTGAATTCGGATAAAATAAAAATTGAAGTATCTAGTAATTCAGATAACCCATGGTAAAGTTTATCTGCTATTTCAATCACATCTAAAGTAGCTGTAACCTCTTTACCTAACTTGGCAATTAACTTTATATTATTTAATAATTTGGCATTAGACAAAGCGCTTGCAACAAAAGCACTCAAGCTTTCTACTAAGCTTACATCTGATCTTGAATATGCGTTTTTACTAAATGATTGAACGGTTAAAACCCCGATGCATTTATCTTGGATAATTAGCGGAGTATAGATCATAGACTCAGGAGCCTCTCCAAATTTTA